>JAAYNO010000053.1 GCA_012520855.1 Clostridiaceae bacterium
GAAAATCAAGGAGGGATATAATGAAAAAAGCAATTATCGCATTTACCCTGGCATTCATCTTGCTCCTGACAGGTTGCGGATCACCAGCAGCAACGGAAAACGAGCCAACACCGACAACAACTCCAACTGCGACTCCTGATGTAGACATCACTCCAACGGGTGAAGCACTTGAAGGAGATCCGAATCTTACCGCAACTATCAAGCTTGGTGTCTGGCCGTCAGACACCGCTGCCGAGTCTGAAATTGCTATGCATGAAAGCTTTGTTGCAAAGATGAAAGAACTGTACCCCAATGTCACCATCGAGCCATTTTATTATCAGTACGCTGTAGATACATATGTGACGATGGCCTCGGCAGGGAACGCCCCTACGGTTTTCCAGCCATGGTTCACCGAACCTCAGAGACTTATCAATGCTGGTCTGGTAGCCGATATAACAGATGAACTCAAAGAAAAAGGCTGGGAACAGTACATGAATCCGGGATACAAGAAGATGCTGTCTGACGCAGACGGCAGAGTTTATGGTATTCCCCGTGATTCCTACGGCTTAGGTTTAATGATAAACGTCGAATTGTTTGAAGCAGCCGATTTAATGAATGACGACGGAACCCCAAAATATCCCAAAACACTTGAAGAGCTTGCTGTAACCGCACAGACGATCAAAGAGAGAACAGGTGCTCCAGGTTTTTGTCTGCTGGCTATGGATGGCGGCGGCGGATGGCACTATTCCAACATCGCATGGAACTTTGGAGCGACTCTTGAAACCTATGAAAACGGCAGATGGATCGCACATCTCAACAGTCCCGAATGTGTTGCGGCCATGGAATACGTAAGAGATTTAAAATGGAAATATGACTGCCTCACAGCAGATCCGACTCAGGAAAACTGGGGATCGGGAATGACACAACTGGGAACAGGCGGAGCAGCGATGTATTTTGGAGCTAATGACGCTGTTGACAACCCGACAGCTATCAATGGGCTGGCAGTTGACAAATTAGCCCTTGTACCATTCCCTGCCGGACCTAACGGTGATCAATATATGCTTGCCGGCGGTACAGCCTATATGTTTGCCCCCAATGCCACTTCGGATCAAATCAAGGCCTGTCTTGCCTATCTTGAGTTAATGGGTAAAGCACCCGTGCTTACTCCGGATAGTATAGAAGGAATGAAACAAGATGCTGCAAGACGAGTACAGGATGGCATACCTGTCATACCTCGCATACAGGCATGGAATAATCCGGAATACACGGAAGCTGAGCTGGAGGTCGTAAACCAATATCAGAATATCGATATGAGATTCTACCAGGATTACTTTGACACCATCAACAAGGGCGCACTCCGTGCCGAAGAACCGATCATGGCGCAGGAAATGTACCTGGAGCTGACCAAGGTAATTCAGAAGGTTCTGACGAACGAGGATGCTGACATTCAGAAGCTTCTTGACAGAGCCCAGACCAACTTCCAAAAATTAGTTGATGAATATGTCAACGATGCACAATAATAAATAAACTTCCAGAGACTGCCCGGCAGCCGAACAGACCTTATGGATCGGCTGCCAGGCAGATCCATTACTCTATATTGAAGATTCCGAATCAAAATATTTATACAGAATGCGGTGAAATAATGATTGACAAGAATTCAGGCAAGTATTGGATACTAATAAATGATATTAAATCTTGGCTCATAATGCTGCCATCGGTGATTTTATTTGCCTTTTTTGTTTGGGTGCCGATGGGTGAAAGTATTGTTATGAGCCTTTTTAAAACAAAAGGCGTCAGCCTGGAAAAATTCGTTGGCTTAGAACAATATTTAGCGGTTTTTCGTGACCCTAATTTTATGGCAGCATTAAAAAATACAGTGTCCTATACATTATGGTCTCTTGTCATAGGGTTCTTAGTTCCAATTGTAATAGCTGTTCTGATTGGCGAGACAACACGCTTAAGGGGATTATTTCGAACAGCGTCGTATCTTCCCAATATGATGCCGGGACTTGCGACGGTATTACTGTGGAGAAGCTTCTTTTCAGCTAAACCTTCAGGAGCTTTTAATGTACTGATCAGTTATTTGGGGATGGATGCCAGATCATGGCTGTCAAACGCTGAAATTATTATTCCTCTGATCGTAGTCATTTTGACATGGAAAGGCGCAGGAGCGACTGCTCTTATATATATGGCAGGACTCGCGGGGATCAACCCGGAGCTATACGAGTCAGCAACAATCGATGGCGCAGGTATCTGGCGCCGCACATGGCACATTACCTTACCGCAGATATTCAACCTCGGAAGTACATTGTTGATATTGCAGATCATCGCCGTGTTCCAGATACTGTATGAGCCGCTTGTTTTAACAAATGGAGGACCCGACAATGCATCAATTTCGCTTATGCAGCTTCTGTTCAATTACATACAGAACGCGTCCAGTATAGACTATGGAAGAGCGTCAGCGGTATCAGTCATTATATCTTTGATGCTGCTTACTTTCACAGTCTTATACAACATTGTTAACAAGCGCAGAGAAAGTTTTGATTGAGGAGTGTGACGAAATATGAACGGTATCAAGCGAACAGGCGTAATAAGAGATTATGATCTTCGATCAAAGAGTGTAAGACTTGGATTAATATTTATTTATCTGATTTGCGCGGTAATTCTGGTAGTATCTATCTTTCCGATCATATGGGTGTTTTTGGCCGGATTTAAGGAACTTAAGGAATTCTACGGTACGATGCAATTCTTAGGAAATAAAAGCTTTTTACCCAAAGTTTTTAACATAAACTACTATATCAAAACATGGGGTGACATGAAGTTTCATAAATATTACATAAACTCACTTTGGTCTGTTGCAGGCAGCATTGTCACATCATTGCTCTTTAATGGTCTGCTGGCTTATGGTCTGTCGATACTTAAACCAAAAGGGCATAATTTTATATATTCATTAGTTATGTTTTCTTTACTGATTCCGGCTACGACTTTTATCACCCCGCTATTTGCAAATCTGACCAGATTAAAAATGACAGGTTTTTTTACTCCACTATGGCTTGCGGCAGGTGCTAATGCTTTTTATGTAGTCTTATTCAAGCAGTTTTTTGACTCATTCCCGCGTACAATGCTTGAAGCCGGCCGTATTGACGGCTGCGGCCCTTTGCAGGTATTCTTCCGTATTGTAATGCCCTTATCCAAACCAATATTGGTTGTTGTATCAATCTACGCGATCAATGGTGCATGGTCGGATTTTTTGCTGCCTTATCTGGTCCTTGATAATAATTACAGAACGGTTATGGTAAAGCTTTTTGAGTATAAAAGTGCCAACACCACAAACGATCTTGACGTTCTTCGGGCAGTGGTATTTTCGATATTGCCTCCGATAATTCTTTTCATCTTCTTCCAGAAGAGACTTACTGAGAATATTATGACATCGGGAATAAAAGGATAAGCAAGGCATAGCTTGCTGTCTGAATAAAACTGTTGTAAAGGATCTTAGTCAAAACAAAACATTTAAGTTTTGATTAAGATCCTTCGGTTATTATATGGCCTCAGAATGGCATGTTCTGCATTTTGAGACGGCCTCTTATCTTTTAAATAGGAAGGACATATATTCTCTGAGGTATAAAAGCTTTGCATATTATTTGATCAGAGTTGACACGTAGCCAGTTTGCTTAGTCTTCTTACATCAAACGCACGTCCCCTGCAACTTCTAACCGTAAACCTTATTGATCGAAGGATCCTTGGAGCTGTCCCTCATACATATTCTGCGCAATAAAATGCCGCTCCGTTTTCGGAGCGGCATTTATGTATGCAGCATAAATAATTCTATAACAGGATATTATGCTCTGGCCTTCTTAATGCGAAGTACAAGGATCCCGGCAGCAGCGATCAGCATAATAACTACCAATGCGATAATGCTGTTGTCACCCGTTTTAGGATTAGCTGATGCGGATGTGCCTTTGTCAAATGCAGCTACTCTGGTTTCAATTTCAGATACAGTTGCAAGCTTGGTAAAGTTCTGGTTAGGAACAGGCTTCTTGCCAGTGCCGTCGGGCTCAGTCCAATAGAGTTCATCAAGGTAAATGGTAGCGCCGTCTTTGATTGATCTGATGTGGAAGCGATTGAATATCTGTGGCATTCCAGAAGCAGCAAGGTCAATCTTTAAGGTCTGCCATTCGGTTGTGATTTTCGGATGTGAACCGTCTGCAAGAACGAGCTGGTCAAAGAAGCAGGAATAAGCATCTTCGTCTTCGGGAGCGGGGTTGAATATAAGTATTTTTTCTTCGCCGCCCTTAGCACCCTTAATGGTGATGTGGAAATACTTATAGTCCTGACATTCGGGGTCACCCTTAGTTCCTGTGGAATCTGTGCAATGAATATCAAATGCTTCACCCCAGTTACCCCAGGTATAAATTTCGCCGTCTTCCATATCGAAGCCGTACACAACTTTCAGGACGCCGTCTTTAAGCTCGCATTCCTTATTTTTGACTTCGCCTGCATTAAAATTGTGCCACCAGCATTGCAGACCGGCACCGTTATGGGCGGGTTTGTCATTGGTGTTCATTCCACGGGTTACAGAGAAATCGTCAAACAGAAAAGCATCGGCTGGAATTGTGCCGGCAGAAGACAACACAGTCATTGATACTACCAGCAAAATTACTAAGAAAGTGGAAAAAATAATTTTTTTCATGGATGTGCCTCCCTTAACTAATTTGGTTTACCGTTGAACTCATCAAAGTTTAGCGATAAACTTTGTCATAAGTATAGCAAATACAGGCGGTGGTGTCAATACCAAAGCCAAGTTTTTTTCGTCGTATTAAACTAAAAAGGTTGCGTCATAAAAAGTAATATGGTACAATATTAACAAGTTAAACGCTCAACTATAAGTCTCTATTTGTTTTTTGGCAAGGAGAATTGATATGAAGCAAAAAAATAATAATTTTTCACTCATTATTCTGGGGATCATTGCCCTTGTTGCTGCAGCGTTTACCGCAGTTCAGCTTTTTGTGCCAAGTCTGGCCATAAGGGCAAATTCCGGTCCCAAGCATAGCATCGAGGGAAATGCCGATGCATCTGAGAAAACTCCGGCAATATTGACCCTTTATGATGCACCTAAAACAGTAACAGCTTCCAAAGACGCCACATTAACCATTGAAGGCGAAACTGTATTTGTTTACGATGCCGTGGTAAACAATACCCATTCCTGGAGCAAAACACCTAAGCTTTCCTCAACGCCGATGGCCTATTTTGATTTTGAGGGGGAAGTAGATGTCGACATATTAATGACAGGTCTGGATAAACCAATCGAGTCAGCTGTGATTTCACCTCTTTCCGCAGGTGTGCAGGCCGAAGTTAAGGAAGGTCATGTCAGGTTTACACTTTCCAAACCCGGTCAATATACCGTACAGTTTAACGGATCACCTAATAAGGCAATGCATATTTTTGCAAACCCGATTGAAAAGGAGATCCCTGACAAAAATGATCCTAACGTAATATATATTGAGCCAGGAGATTGGGAAATCGAAAGCCTGGTACTAAAGGACGATCAAACATTATACCTGTCCGGGGGTGCCATACTGCGCGGTTCAGTTGTAGCAGACAATGCTAAGAATGTTAGCATCAGAGGCAGGGGTATGATCGACGGCTCACTCTATGAATCGTGGGTCAAAGAAGGCGAATACGCCAGAGTACCGATAGATTTCCGCAACTCCCGGAATATAAAAGTGGAAGGCATCATAATCCACAACTCCAATGCCTGGTGTTTTAACTCCTTTCAATCCGACGGTGCTGAAATCTCAAATGTAAAAATAATTTCAGCACGGCCTAACGGCGACGGCTTTACTTTCCAGTCCTGCCTGAATTACAGTGTCAAAGACAGCTTTGTCCGAAGCTGGGATGACTCTCTTGTTGTAAAAAACTACGGAATAAATTCAGATAACATTACTTTTGATAATATACAAGTTTGGACAGACCTTGCACAATCCTGTGAAATTGGATACGAAACTAACAAGGGAAAACTTAAGAATTCCAAGATTACAAACATCACATTCAAAAATATCACGGTCCTCTATAATTTCCACAAGCCGGTGCTGTCAATCCACAACTCTGATGACGCTCTTGTTCAAAATATTACGTACAGCAATATAGTGGTTGAAAATGCCTTGATGGGCAGGGGAGATGCAGGGGACAATAACCAACTGATAGACTTTAACATAGCCGCAAGCGGTTGGTCTTCTACGGCAGGCCGCGGCATAATAAAAGATGTCTTGATCGAGGATCTGACCGTTCTCAATTCAGATGTCGGTGTTACGCCTCCAACTCGTATTTACGGATACGACGAGGAGCATATGGTCGAAAATGTAACAATAAGGAATGTCGTTATTAACGGCACAAAGATAACTGACTTAAAAGATCTTAAGGCAAAAGTCAATGCCTACACCGCCAATATTATTGTGGAATGAGGTGCTGTTGTGAAAAAAACAATATCTTACATACTAATTGCCATCATTGTAATATGCAGCGCTGTCAGCCTGTATACGATTTTCCTGACACCTGCAGCAACGTCTGACTCCGACCTAAATCAAAATACAAAGCCTGCGCCTGTTGTTAAGCGTGTTACTACTCCTGATCAATCTAAAGCGGAAGTTCCCGCAGGCTTTGAAAAGGAAGAACCAAAAGTACCGGAGCTTCCTACAGGCGAAAATCTGGCCTTGAATAAAGTAGTCGAGAGCGGTCTTCATACTGATGTATATAAGCCTAAGAATGTAAATGACGGCAATGTTCTGACATATTGGGAAGGTGCTGATTTTCCAAATCACATGAAGATCGACCTTGCAGGGACCTATAAGATCAAGACGGCGGTCATCATGCTGAACCCCGCAGCAATTTGGGGTCCTCGTACCCAGACTTTCGAGATTCAGGTCAGTACAGACGGAGAGGAATTTACAACGGTTGTCCCGTCAACCCAATACCAGTTCGATCCCCAGACAGGGAATCTGGTTATCATTGAGTTTACCCCAACCGATGCTGCCTATGTACAATTTATTTTTACGCAGAATTCGGGAACCTTCGAAAAAGGAGGACAGGCTGCTGAGATTTGTATATATGAGTAAGCAGTAGTGATATTAATTTTAAGGTGGCTTGTTTCAAGCAAATATTAATTACAGGAGGAGTTGTTATGATGGATACAAGTGATAAAAAAGTAAAATCCGTCAGGTTCAACCCCAAGCCCTTTAAATTCAAATTTCCGCAGCTTAAACTAAGTACAAGATTAATAGTCTCGTATTTGGTACCTATACTTGCAATCATATTTATAGGCGTATTTTCTTTTTCGATGGCAAAATCCGAGATAATAAAAATAGCTGTCGATTCGTCCAGGGGAGTAATAGGCGGCGAGATATCGCAGTTCAATATGCTCGGCAACATTGTTGAATCTCAGGCGGCACAGTTTATAACAAACGAGGATATCAAAACTTCATTAAAACCGGACTTTATGGATATTGACCCTGATGAACGGATTGGAGTCCAAAACAGGATCAATTCACTGATGCTATCTTTTACCGCATCAAACAAGTATATAAAAAACTATGCCATCATCGGCAAAACCAACGGAATTTTTATATCTCCAAGCATGACATCTACCGGTATGACAGTAAAAAACCTTGACCAGCTAAAGGCCATTCCCTTTTTCGACTCATTTCTGTCTGGCAAAGAAAGGAGCATGTGGATCGGAGATAAATCGGTATTATTGGAACTTTACGGTGGGAATGCAAGAACAGGAAAATCATCTTTTGCCTACGTTACCAAGTATGTTGACACTTATTCCGGGACAATGATGGGAGTAATCATAATCGAAATTGATTCAGCAGTTGCCGTAAGTATGATCGAAAGAATGGGTGCATTGCGCGGCGACAGCCATATCATAACCCAGGATGGATTCGATAACGCTGTTGCCATTGAAACGGACCTATCAAACATTAAGTCTGGCTATTCTTTCTCCGGGAACCCAATATATGCTGAATTTTTAAAAAGCACTGAACCGGCTATGGTAAAGGAATATAATGACCGAATCTTTATTCTTGAAAAGGCTGATAAAAACGCCGTTGTTATCGGTACAGAGATACCATTGAATGTTCTGAACGCTGCAGCTAACCGGATACTTACAACAACATTGGTTGTTGTAGCGATTGCAGTAGTGATATCAATAATAATAGCGCTTATGATATCAGGTAATCTCAGTACTGGTATAAAAAAGATCGTTTCTGCCGCAAAAGTAGCTGCATCAGGTGATTTGCGCCATGAGCTCAAAAGCGACAGAAGCGATGAGTTCGGTGTACTTACTGCCAGCATCGGCCAGATGATAGAAAGTATGCGACGGCTTATTTTTGAGGCTGCCGATATCGCAGGGGCTGTTTTCGATTCAGCCTCACTTGTCAATGCTTCATCGGCCAATGTAGTCACTTTTGCCGAGGATATAACAGCAGCCGTGGAGCAGATTGCTGCCGGAGCAAATACACAGGCTCAGGACACCGAAGAAGGAGTCAAAAAATCCAGTGCACTGGATGCTGCCATCGGTACCGTTTCAGATAACGCAAAACAAATCGAACAGGTGTCGGATTCCACTTTCAAGCTTACCAAAAACGGTCTGTCATCCATAAGGGAGCTTGAAGAGAAA
>JAAYNO010000054.1 GCA_012520855.1 Clostridiaceae bacterium
AAATGAGTAAGAAGGACCGTCCCCTTCACTCATTTATGGTGCTGTAAAATATGGCCTTATTGCATTTATCAGCTTGGTATTTGGTGCCGAGCTTCCGACCTGTGACCAGCCCGAGCGGATTTCTTCTTCGCTGTCGGTTGCCACATTTACTTCCCTGATATTCTGATTATATAAGCCCCAATTGTTATTGCTGCCCTTTACCTTGTATGTCCATATGGTCCAGCTTAATCCCGCATCGTTTAAAAGCTGCAATCCTTTTTGCCATGCCTGCGTATTACTCATCAGGTTAAACTCACCCATAAGACTCGGTACATCGTAGCCTTTGTTTATTACAAGGTCTATTTTTTTCTTCAGGCTGGCAACCTGCGCGTTATTTTCATTATTGTATTTATCATAAAGATAATTGTGATACTGATACATAACATTAGTCCAGCCATAGAGGGAGGGATCGGGAAGATCGACAGGGTCCCACGTAGCCTCCATAATGATTATATGATCCGGATCTTCTTTGCGTATTGCCTTATATGCATTGTCATATATGTCCCAAAGCATGGTATGCAATTCTTTATCGGTAAGACCTGAAGAATACCTGTAAGTGCAGTATGGCTCATTCAAAAGATCATAACCTGCTACAACCGGGTTGTCACTGTATTGTTGAGCAATTCGTGCCCAGATGTCATAAAAAAGCTTTTGATTCTTCTTTGCATTATCTCCAAAGAAAAACTCAGATGCCTCCTTCTTATGATTCCCGCCATCAACTCCCGAGTGATCGCTTCCGCTCTGGGATCCCGGAGCTCCGTGCATATCTATAATAACGTAGATTCCCCGTTTCCCCGCTTCATCAATAAACCAGTCCAGCCTGTCAAAAGCATCAGGAATGAACTCACCGTTAAAATCGACAAAATTCATATACCATACCGGAAGCCTAATCACATTCATTCCTAATTCCACACAATTATCAAAATCAGCCTCGGTCCAGTAATTATCCTGATAAACGCCCACGAGGCTTCTCATGGTTTCTTCTCCGAACCGGTCTGTTAAGGTCATATAAATGTCCATTTCGCATGTTACTTTATAATTTTCGTAATTATATGCCGTAGGAGTCATCCAGAATTCCTGGAGCATATAGCCTCCGACGTTTGTGCCCCTCAGCTTTACAGCTTCGCCCTTACCATAGTCTTTACATACCTCTTTTCCGTTGACTTTTAAAAAGTCGGCTGATGTTATAGCTGATCTCTGAACAATCACAATTTCCGGTGTAGAAAAGGGAGACTCTGATAAAAAGGGCTCGGGAGTAATAAGTTGCTGAGGTTGTTCCGGTGCACAACCTGCGACCATGGTCATACCGGATAACAGGATTATTATCCTTTTTAAAAGGCCCCTTTTTGGCATTGTTATTCTCCTCTTCTCTGGTCAATTGTTCTGGCGATATGCAATGCGCACTTTACAAGATATTTACCTAAGAATCCAAGATAAAAGTATAATACAAAAGGGGTCAAGTCAATACGCAATAACTGAGATCAATTTTCATAACCTGTTAACATGCTTCTTTTATTCCTTCTTAAAAATGAGTAAAGAGGACCGTCCCCATTACTCATTCATTTTGGGGAGCTTTCGCTCATAAAGAGTAAACCAGGTAAACATCATAATGCCCCGAAGTGCTGCCGAGACTGTGATACCCAGCCACAATCCGTTCAATCCCATCCAAGTTGAAAACCACCAGCATAAGGCCGGGCGTATAAGATTTGATGTTATGCTGCACAAGCTTGGAGGCAGGGTACGTCCCATACCCCTGAATGAACCTGCACATGCACCCTCCAGTGCCATAAAGAGCTGGCATCCAGCCAGAATACGCAGATAAGTCATACCCATATCCAGAATTTCCGGTGGCTCCCGCAAAAAAAGCGAGAAGAAATATCTGCCTCCAAATATTAAAAGTATAGTTACCAATGCTTCCCATAAAAGCAGGGTAAATAATGAAATGCGATAGCCTTGCCTTATTCGGGCCCATTTTCGGGCACCGTAGTTTTGACCTGTAAAAGCAGTGACAGCAGAAGAAAATCCACCGCCAATCAGCCATGATAGGGATTCGATCTGGCTTCCCACCCGTTGTACCGCAACAGCCGTTTCGCCGTACCATCCGGACACCATTGAAGTAACTACCATGGCAAGGATTGTAAAAGCTCCGCTTTCCAGCGCGACAGGCAGGCTCCAGCGTATGATCTGCCGCGCTCTTGCAGAGTCTATATGCCCCAGAATACGAAAGCTTTCAAAAGGCTTATGGGGATGACGCTTTATAAACCAAATAAACAGTACGCAAACCGTGGTCTGGGCTATAACCGTGGCGATCGCCGCACCTTTTACGTCCCAGCCCAATACAAGAATCATCAGCGGATCTAAAACCATATTGACCAAAAGCCCCACGGCATTTGCCCAAAAACTGAGTCGGGAGTTTCCCGCACCATTGAATACACCGGTTATTGCTGCCGACACATAGGTAAGCGGTATACCCGCTGCCACGATTCTTAGATAAGCGCATGTGTTGTCAAACACATTTTGCTCATTTACACTAAGCAGCTTCACCAGTGGTTCGGCAAAAACCAGCAGCATAAGCCCATAGAATAATCCCAGTATTAATGAAATTCGTGTGGAATCCTGTGCATAACCTTTAGAAGATTCAATATCTCCTCTGCCCAGATTCTGTGATGTGCCTATCTCCGAACCCATGCGCCCGATCATTAAAAGAGCCATGCCCAGCCATAGATACATGCCCGCTAACCCGCTGGAAGCAACAGCCACCACTGACTGCTCTGTCTGCCCAAGCCAGAACATATCGGTAAGATTATATGTCATCTGCATAAGCTGTGTGCCCATAATAGGCACTGCCACCCTAAGCAGCTTTTTAAGAATGCTCCCCTGGGTCAAATCATATGTTTTTGAAGCCATAGTTTAATCAATCTTTCTGATAATATTTAATGCAAAAAATATATACAGTTATTCCATTATGCATTTTTGAAAAAGCAGTGTCAATATGAAATCTTAATAACAGCATCGTTCTTAATACATCCCTATCTTTTTTTCTCTGGCATAATAGAAGAGATATTGCTGGGCGAAGCCCGCCAACTCACCAAATTTCTTCATTGCGAAGCTGTTTATTTCCTCATTGTCGGCTTCATAGCCAAGATATAGCTCTGCCATGACTCTTCTTACCCATCTGTCTACAGGAAAAATGTCATATCTTGTTCCGCTGAACAGCAAGGTGCAATCAGCCACCTTTTGTCCCACTCCGAAAAATTTCTGCATCTCAAGGCGTGCCTCTTTGATACTTCCTTTCATAATAGTATCCAGCGATACTTCCCCCGAACAAACCTGCCTTGTGACCCTATGAATGTACTTATCCCTGTAACCTGCCCGAATAACCCGAAAATCCTCCAAAGCAAGCTTAGATAACCTCTCGCATGAAGGAAAAGCATGGACCCCCGGTCTTGAGCATTCAATGGGATCTCCGTATGATTTTGCCATACTCTCAACTATCTTTTTTATTCTTGGTATCCCATTGTTCTGGGATATTAAAAAGGATATGAGAGTTTCCTGGAAATCCTGCTTAAGAAGCCTTATTCCATATCCAAATCCAATTGCTTCTCTCATAACCGGATCATTTTTTGACAGTCTGTTTTTAATGTCGCCATAATCACGGCCAAGGTCAAAATACGAATACCAAACCTTAAGAAAGTCATCCTCGGTGGTGTTGTGAAGAATCAGATCTTTTCCGTTCCACTCCAAATCCAACGCAAGGCCTTTGACTACCCCGAACCAATGACTGTCGTCAATACGCTCCCACCTGAAGCATTGACCGCATTCAAAGGTGTGTACAGGGTCGAAATGTTCTATATTATTGATGATTATATTGTTTTTTTTCATTATCCACTTATTCACTGGCGGCATCCTTCCGATATATTATTTGACAATCGGCAAAAGAGTGCTTTTTTCGGCTATATGCTCCATTATAAACTATTGAGAAGATCTTTGCATAATAAAACCAGAGAGCTAAACAGGCCACTTTATTTATGTTTTTATATAATATCCGATTTATTCGTGCTATTGGGTGGGAAATATAAAGTATCATTTGTGAGGTGTTATACTGACAATGGCTTTGTTGCTTTATCAAAACGACTATGTGGAAATTTTTCAGGAAGCTGAAATATTTTACGTCAAATCAAAAATGCGGGGTTTCACTTTGGACATGTTTTATGAAATTCTGAAGGAATTCCCTACGATCAGGATTACTAGTTTCATGAACCTTAAGAATGTGCTGAATCATGCACCGAGGGGTCCTGAACCTTTTGGTGAGCAAAGGGAGCGGATCAATTTAAGAGTATCAGATGACAATCTTAAGGCTTATATGACTCTTTATATCAATAAAGAAGAACTTTCCTCCAATAACAGGATACCTCTGGTAAAAGAAGTATTTGATACCCTGAACAAAGCTGGTATTGTATTTGGTATAAACACAAAGCTACTGGCAGGTCCTTTGAAGGCCGGAGTTGAATATGTTATAGCCGAAGGATTTCCGGCTGTTAATGGTGAAGACGCTGAGATCAAGATGTATGAACTTTCTACTCTTAAACCTAAGGTCGTTGATTCCGATAAGGTCAATCATTATGAATTAAACCTCATAAATCATGTCAAAGAGGGAGACTGGCTTGGAGAACGGAAGGATCCCACACCCGGATTTCCCGGCAAAAACGTAAGAGGAAAGCCGATTGCCCCTATTCCCGGAAGAAACTTCCCTTTGCTATACGATCGCATATCAGTTCGTGAACACTACGAAAATGGTGTAACAACTCTCTACTCCAAAAAGAATGGCGCAGTTTATTACAAAGGTGACACCATCGGTGTATATGATTACCTTGAGATAAAGGGTGATATCGATTTCTCAACAGGGAATATTGATTTTGACGGCTATTTATCGGTCAAGGGCACGGTGGAAGACAACTTCAGCGTTATCGCCAGCAATGACCTGGAGATTTTAGGTGAATACGGTGTGGGAGCTGCTGATAAGATTTCAAGCACCGATGGAAATATCTATATTAAGGGCGGTATCGCCGGTAAAAATAAGGCTATGGTCCGCTGCAAAAAAAATCTTTATGTGAAATTCCTTTCCGACATCACTGTGGAATGTGATGGAAATGTATATGTGGGTTTTTACTGTATGAACTCAAATGTTCGTGCCAAACAGCTGATAGTGGAATCTCCAAAGGGCAAGATCATTGGCGGGAAAATAGATGTGGATATCCAGGTTTCTGCTGCTGAAATAGGCAACAGTACTGAATCCAGAACCTTAATCAGAGTAAGGGGATTCGATCGCAATGCAATGAAGATCGAGCTTGATGACACACTTCATAACATAAATGAAAACAAGAAGAACATAACCAGGATCAAGCAGCACCTTCAGGTTTATGGCAGCTCATATCAGCTTACATCCGAGCAGATCGAAACATATAATAAGCTTAAAAATGAATATGCCCAGATAAAAGAAATCATTAAAGAACTGGAATATAAGGTAAGAAGTTTGAACGAATACCTCAAAACACCCGGGGAAGGTGCTGTAATAGCTAAGACGCGTATATATCCAAAGGTAAGAGTGGAAATAAAAAACCAATATGAAGAGATCTTAAAGTCGGAACCTATGATTACATATTACAGCAAAGATAACGAATTAAAAACAATGTAAGGCGGGGAAAGCAATGCAGTATAATGATATTCTCAAGAAAATCGAGCAGGATACACAAAATGATAACAGAACTGATCTGTATAGATATAACGGACTATTGGAAGCTATTCGGTTTTTCTCCAACAGGCTTACGTTTGACCAAATTACCGATGCTGCATTTGATTTTGTCAACGAGTTGCTGACTGTGGATAAATCTGTTATGTATCTTTTAAAAAACAACGGTTTCGAGCTCATAAAACAACGCGGTGTCAAAAGCAGCTACAAGAGAATAGAAATGACTAAAGAGCTATCCGAGTTTGCTCTATATGTGGGCAATGTAATAAATAGTAAAAATGCTCTGCTGCAATATTTTGAGAAAGATTTGCTGGAAGAGCTGGAATCAACCGTTATGCTGCCGCTTCTGCTTGAAGATAAGCTCTATGGCTTCTTCCTTCTTTCAGGGAGAATAACCGCGTCTTTCAATGAAAATGATATCTTTGTCTGTGCAACACTGATGAACCTTTTCAATAATTCTCTGGAAAGCAGCAATCGTCTTGAGAAACTCCAGATAATTAACCGCGAGCTTGACGAAAAGATTTTTAATCTTTTTGCGATAAATCAGTCAGCCAAGGCAATGCTTACAGAACACAGGCTTGAGCAGCTTCACAGACTTGCGGTGGATGTTTTTTCCGAATTGACCCAAAGCGCCCATACAGGCTTTGTTTTATACGACGATTCTTCCGAAAAATATGTGCTGAAGGCATACAGAAATGTATTTGATACATCAGGAAAAATTGAAGTGTTCTCGTTGGAAACAAATCCTGAAGTGCTTCATGAGAAACAGATCCTTGATCTGTCAAATGAGAATGATCTCAATTGCTTCTGTGAGATGTTTACAAATGGAAAAGAGCTTTTAGAATACCTTCATGCCAATTATGTAGTGTTCATTTTTGGTCATTTCCAAAAAATCCTGGGGTTTGTTACACTTGGTAGGACCGTGACCGGAAACGCATATAATAAAAGCGCTTTTGAGCTGGTCGACAGTCTTGCTTCGTATACATACATAGCTCTTAGCAACGCGATATTGATTGAGACTGTAAACAATCAGAAGAAGCTTTTGCAGGAAAAGCTCGATCGTCTGATCAAGCTGAATCGTCTTTCAAAAAATATAAATTCAGCGCTTGAAAGCAACACTCTCATTGAGCTGACATTGGAAACTCTGGTGGTGTCTTTTGGCGCTGAAAGCGCCATGATAACGCTTTATGACGAAGAGAATAATTGTCTTGATGTCATTAAGGCCACCGATCTATCCTTAGTCGACTCGGTCATCCCTATAAATTCTTCTCTGGAGCCATTGAAGAAAGGCCGTATCGTCTTTGAGTCAGATTCAGATAAGATATCCCCAATAGTAGGGCAGGAGATCGCCAATGCAGTGAGTGACAATTCCGGCGTTTTGATCATACCTATGACTCTAGACAGGTATGAAACAGTCTTCATAGGCGCGATCTTGATCTTCAAACTAAAAGATGGGCTGTTAAGCGATGAGGAAAACACTCTGATCTTTGAAACGATCGCCAATCAAATAGCTCCGTTAATTGATGGCTTCATTAATCTTGAAAAGCAGCAGAACCTTCTGAAGCAGGATGCCTCAAAGGTCTTCCTTATGAATCTGGAGGCTCAGATTTGGGAATGCGAGACCTATGATTTCGATTTGGAAATCATCCGTATTATTGATAATGAGGCTTCTCCCTACTGTGAGAGTGAGGTCCCCGCGATCCTGTCCAATTTTAAGGATGTGTTCCCCGTTTCATATGAGCAAACAGAAATATTCGTTATGCAGGACTTTGAATATAATTACAGCATGATTGCAAGCGCTCTGGGAGAAAAGGATGTCGATATAAAAAGGCTTCGCTATAACAGGGATTTTGTTGATATGGAGACTTTTCTCGCTATAAAATGAGTAAAGAGGACCGTCCCCTCTACTCATTCCGGGCTGATAATTTTCTTAACGCTTTTTTCGAACTTGACTCTTGTTATCATTAGGGAGTGCTTGCAGCCCTGGCATTCCATGCGAAAATCGGCTCCGGTTCTCAGTATCTTCCATAGTTTGCTTCCGCAAGGATGCTTCTTTTTTAACTCTACAATATCTCCTACCTGGAATTTTCGGGTTATCACAAAAGCACCTCCTGATTCTTAATAAATTTTGACTTACTCAACGGACACCGCTTACAGCATATTAATTGTTCGTTTTTGTCAAACTTAAGGATAAGCAATTTATAAATATAAGTCATTAGTTCATTGTCCCTCCGCATAATTTATGGTAAAAGAGTCTGACACAAAAGGTGTTGTCCCTGAAACAAGGAGGGTGATGCAAAGATTCTTTAGTATCCGGCGTTTTTGAATTGAAGTACAACCGGAAAAACCCGGGCGGAGCGGTTAATATATGGCAGACCCTCCGCCTGATCCTATATATAGCACTCTTAGTTTAATTCATCCAGCGTCAGGGAGAAGTTATGAACAAAATGCTGCATGAAATAGCTGACCTCGGGCAAATCAATGTCTTCGATCTTTTTCATTATCGCCTGTTGAGCTTTTTGAAACTCTCCGTTTCCGGCTTTCAGCTCCTCAACGCACTTTATGTAGGCGCAGATCCTGTCGGCCGCTTTAACAAGCCTGCCTTCAGGGCTGTTTTCATCAAAGAAAAGTACTTTTCTGTAATCTTCCTGCAGAGACTTTGGAAGAAGAGTTATAAGCTTTTCCTTCGATAAATCCTCCAAAACCCTGTATGACTCCTGAATATCCGGATTATAATACTTTATGGGGGTTGGCAGATCCCCTGTTATAGTCTCATTGCTGTCGTGGTAAACGGCAAGCAGTGCAACTCTTTCAGGGTTGATATCTCCATTGAAGATCCTGTTGTTTATTAATGCAAGTCCATGGGCAATCATTGCCACCTGAAGACTGTGTTCCATAATGTTTTCTCTGGTAACGTTCCGCATAAGGCTCCATCTGTATATATGCCTCATCCGGGAAAGGAAGGCAAAAAAGCTATGCTGATCGTTGTTCATTGAAAGACCCCCTTTGTTATTCCTGCTATACCCGTTTTATATCTGCGCCAAGTCTCTGTAGTTTATTCTCTATAAATTCATAGCCTCTGTCAATATGGTGAATGTCAATTACTTCGGTAGTCCCCTTTGCAGCCAGTCCCGCTATTACCAACGCCGCTCCTGCCCTCAGGTCTGTGGCGCGAACCTGTGCTCCCTGCAATGCTTCAATTCCTTCAATGATAGCAGTCCTGCCATCCACGCGTATTTGCGCCCCCATCCTTCTAAGCTCGTTGACATGCATAAATCTGTTTTCAAATATGGTTTCAACTATCATACTTGTGCCTTCGGCAAAGCATACATAAGCTGAAAACTGTGCCTGCATATCGGTAGGAAATCCCGGAAACGGGTGAGTTTTTATGTCCAGAGCAGACGGTCTTGCTATCCCTTTGACCCTGATGCTGTTTTTATTTTCAATCACTTCAATTCCCGATTCACGGAGCTTTGCAGTAACAGGCTTTAAATGATCGGGGACAACATTGGTCAGGGTTATATCCCCTCCTGTAAGGGCAGCCGCCGTCATTAACGTTCCGGCTTCAATCCTGTCGGGCATAATGGCATGTTCGACACCATAAACCTTATCAACTCCATCTATTGCTATGGTGTCGGTGCCTGCTCCGGTGATTTTTGCCCCCATTTTTGTGAGGAAAGAGGCTAAATCTACTATCTCCGGTTCAGACGCGGCATTTTCTATCACGGTTCTTCCCTCTGCCAAAACCGCAGCCGTCATAAGGTTCTCTGTCGCTCCTACACTCGGAAAATCCAGATATATAGTTGCGCCCTTCAGTTTTTTATTTGGACACCGGGCAAATATAAAGCCATGTCCGTTTTCAATCTCTGCTCCCATTGCTTCAAAACCTTTAAGATGAAGGTCAACAGGTCTGCTTCCTATAGGACAGCCGCCCGGCAGTGCAACCTTGGCGATCCCTGCTCTTGCCAGTAAAGGCCCCATAACGAGAAAAGAAGCCCGCAATTTGCTTACCAGTTCATAATCTGCAGTATGACCAGTAAGAGAACGGGCACAAACTTTAATTCTTCTGGATCTTCCGTTTACCTTGACCTCTGCTCCCAGATTTGATACCAGCTCGCACATTCCGGTCACGTCGTCAAGGCCTGGTATTTGCTTTATCAAACACTCTTCGGTCGTCAATAAACATGCTGAAATAATTGGAAGGATCGCATTTTTTGAGCTGGAAACTGCAGCCGATCCATGCAATGGCTTTCCCCCGTTGATAACAAAAGCTTCCATAACCTTCACCTCTGAATCAGTTAGTATGTACATAGTGTTTTGGTGAAGATCCTTCGCTTCGCTCAGAATGACATTGAAGCAATTTATAATGAAGTCAATATTATTATTTGTTTTAGTGCATTTTTCAATCGTGGTAAATAATTTTTATATTTCTCCGCATAACCTTAATGTCCGTTCAAGAAATACCAAAAAATCACCTAAAGTTACCAGTCTGTCCGGATAAGACAAATCTGCCGCATTACCCTGGATTATTCCCATTTCCAGCGCAAATTTATAATCGTTCACATAACTTGGGTCAGCTTTTGATAAATCAGTATAATGGGACCAGATTCCCGGTTTTGAGGGAATTGCCTTTTCGCGGGTCTTGAACTTATAAAATGAGATCAGCGTATTTATCGCTTTATCTCTTCTTATATACGAATCGGTAACTTCGCCGGCATTTTGTATCAAACCTGCACCCACAGCTTTTTCTGCTATGTCGTAGTCGTTATATGATGCCGGAATCACATCAAAAATGAGTTTCAATATATCTTTTTGCGTCATAGAAGCATTATGGTTAAAGGGCTTGTTTTTTATGCTCTTTAATTCATAAATCGCTTGAATCCTCTCCATACTCTCTCTTATATAGGTCGGAACACTTAATGGAGGCAAAACGCCTTCAGCAGCCGCAACAATGGCACCGGGCCTGTCCAGCTCACCAATAACCCGGCTTAGGCTGTAATCGGTAACAGTAGGGAGCCTATACCAACCATTGCTGGCACTGTAGCTATATGTTCCCAACTGACCCTGAACATAATCGTTTATGCCCGCAACCGGCAGCTCTACCCTTATGGGAATGTTAATTTTGTTTATCTGGCCCGATCCCTGTAAAAATGAGAATTTAAACTCTGTAACTGCTGTTTTGAATTGCATGGTCGATGCTGGCTTATATTGGCTGGCCGGTGATACTGTTTCCAGCCTGAAATCCAGGTTGTCGTTATAAGTTCTCATCCTGTAATACTCGTCTGTCTGGAAAGTTCCGGGACGTATCGT
>JAAYNO010000055.1 GCA_012520855.1 Clostridiaceae bacterium
AGCTTATACTTCCCATGTCATTCTGAACGAAGCGCAGCGAAGTGAAGAATCTTCTTTAGGATCCTTCGCTGCACTCAGGATGATATTCAAGTTGTACCCTGTCTGAAATATTTAATTTATGCATGGAAAAGATATAAAAGCAATGGATAAGCTAAGTGACGTTTTTGTTATAATTTAGTCACCTTCATGTCACATTGAGGAGATAAAATTGAACTATGAGAATCGTGGAGACTGGTGTAGAGGAGCCTATTAGTCTTCCGAACGGGCACGCACTGCCCGCCCTGCTAACATGAGTAAAAGCGTAGATGGCGTCATTTGTCCCTTTTACTTACTTGAACTCATTTTTTGGAGGTTATCATGGAGATATTAAGAGTTGAGAATCTTACAAAGATATACGGGAAAGACGAAAATATGGTAAAAGCGCTGGACGATGTGTCTTTTTCAGTACAAAAGGGAGAATTTATAGCGGTGATTGGCCCTTCGGGATCGGGCAAATCAACCCTTCTTCATATCATAGGCGGTGTCGATAAGCCTACGAGCGGAAAGGTATACATGAACGGTCAGGACGTTTACGCCCAGAATGACGAGAATCTGGCGATATTCCGGCGCAGACAGGTCGGGCTCATATATCAGTTTTACAATCTCATTCCCGTGCTGACAGTAACAGAAAACATTACTCTCCCAGTCCTTCTGGATGGCAGGAAGGTGAACAATGAAAGGCTGGAAGAGCTTTTAAGGATACTTGATCTGAAGGATCGTGAAAATCACCTGCCCAACCAGCTTTCAGGAGGCCAGCAGCAGAGGGTGTCGATCGGACGTGCCCTTATGAATGCGCCTGCGGTAGTCCTTGCCGATGAACCTACCGGTAATCTGGATTCAAAAAACAGTCAGGAAATAGTGGAGCTTCTGAAGCTGTCAAACAAAAAATACGGCCAGACCATAATCATAATCACCCATGATGAAAACATCGCTCTTCAGGCAGACAGGATCCTGTCCATAGAAGACGGCAGGATAATCCGTGATGAGACCATAAGAAAGCCATCTGCGCTAAGAGAAGTGTCGGCAATCGGCGAACCGCAGGCAGCGGAAGGATTGACCAAAAGGGCGGTGGAAAAATGAACATCATAAATAAAGTCACACTGAAAATCCTGTGGAAAAACAAGGTCAGAACTCTTGTAACAATAATAGGAATCATTTTGTCTGCTGCCATGATTACCGCGGTGACGACCAGTATATCAAGCCTTAAAAATTACGTGCTGGAGATGTTTATCGAAATTGACGGGGACTGGCATGGATCTGCTTTTGGAATTTCATCGGAAAAACTGGATGAACTTAAAAGCAATACAGAGATAAAGAGTATGACGACCATTCAGAATATAGGATATGCTTTGCTGGAGGACTCTGTAAATTCGTACAAGCCATATCTGTTTATTGCAGGTATGGACAGCTCTTTTGCAGAAACGATGCCGGTACGGCTCACAGCCGGCAGGCTTCCCATGAACGGATCTGAGATCATACTGCCAAATCACCTGGACACAAACGGAGGCATAGTACATTCTATCGGAGATGTTCTCAGGCTGGATATTGGCGTCAGGACAGCAGAGGGTTTTGATTTTGAATTAAAACAGTCTGATTCTCTTGTGACATCTGAAGATGAAATTGCTGAAAGCCTGACAATAAAAGAGCATAGGGAATTTACCGTTGTCGGATTTTATGAAAGGCCCAGCTTTGAGCCCTATTCCGCACCCGGCTTTACAGCCCTTACTCTGGATAACGGGGAGAGAACTTACAGCTATGATGTGTATTTGAAGGTTAAAGACCTGAAAAGCATATTTAATTTTATGGATGATACTTTCCGCGATTACAGGCGTATGACCAACAATGATTACCTGCGCATTCAGGGTGTATCGGATATGGGCAGTTATCTTGCCGTATTTTATAGTCTTGGAGCTATTCTCATCGGGATAATAATGTTTGGTTCCATATCGCTGATTTATAACGCCTTTTCAATATCTGTCAGTGAGCGGACGAAACAGTTCGGCCTGCTGTCATCAATAGGGGCTACCAGAAAGCAGATGACGAAAGGTGTACTGTTTGAAGCCTTTTCATTGAGCATAATCGGAATTCCGCTTGGTATTCTTGCAGGCATGGCGGGCATAGGCATAACCTTCATATTTACTGAGGATCTGTTCAAATCCTTTATTGGAGGCGGATACGATACGGTACTGCATCTGTCGGTCACGTGGCAGGCCATTGTCATTGCTGCTGTTATAGGAATCATAACCGTTCTTATCTCGGCATACATTCCTGCCAAAAGAGCTGAAAAAGTGTCAGCCATAGATGCCATCAGGCAATCGAAGGATGTCAGGATAAACACCAGAAAAGTCAGGACCTCAAAGCTTATTTACAAGCTGTTCGGATTTGAAGGGATGCTTGCGAGGAAAAACTTCAAGCGGAACAAAAAGAAATACCGTGCTACAGTTATTTCCCTGTTTTTGAGCATAGTCCTGTTTATTTCAGCCTCCAGCTTTTCAGCCTACCTTAAGAAGAGTGCAGGTAGTGTAATGGAACCGCCCGGATATGACATCTTTTATTCTTATACGTCTGATCCGAATTACAGGTACACTTTTGATGAAGTTTTTAATACCCTGAAAAATCTGAGCGGTGTTAAAGAAGGCGGATATGCAGTAGTCAATAATCCTGAGTATGCTGAGATATCTGCAGATAACTTAAGTCAGGAATATATAAAATATGCGGCCAAGGCATACAATCAGGAGCTGAAGGAAGGACAATACACCCAGGTCAGTGCCCAGTTGTTTTTTATTGATGATGCATCCTTTGAGAAGTATTTGAGGGATAATTCTATAAAGGCTGACATTCATACCGACACGGCTGATCCTTTGCCGGTGGTTTACGATTACAGCAAAATATTTGACTATAATGAAGGGCGGTATTACACAATCGATCTTCTGAGAAAAAACCTTGACAGAGTCGATTTAAGAATACTTGCTAAGAAGGAAGGTCTGTATTATTCAGGTGAAACCCAGGTGGTCGATGGCCGGACATATTACATTTATGTGGATAAAGACGGAAATAAAAAGCAGTTTACTGCTCAGGAGGCGGTCGTTGATTACCCGGTCAAAGGCGGAACAATAACTGATAAAAAACCGTTTATGATCAGTGCCAATCAGGGGCTCCAGATCACATTTATATACCCGTTCAA
>JAAYNO010000056.1 GCA_012520855.1 Clostridiaceae bacterium
ATGTCAGTAATTTCTATGAAACAACTGCTTGAAGCAGGTGTACACTTTGGTCACCAGACGAGAAGATGGAACCCGAAAATGGCGGAATACATCTTCACCGAAAGAAATGGTATTTATATCATTGACCTTCAAAAAACAGTCAAGAAAATTGATGAAGCTTATTTCTTTATCAGAGACCTCGTCATGGACGGAGGGAACATTCTTTTTGTAGGAACCAAGAAGCAAGCGCAGGACGCTATCAAAGAAGAAGCCGAACGCTGCGGACAATTCTATGTAAACAACAGATGGCTTGGTGGTATGCTTACAAACTTCAAAACGATCCGCAAAAGTATCGATCGCCTCCTGGCTCTCAAAAAGATGGAAACTGATGGAACATTTGAAGTGCTTCCTAAAAAAGAGGTCAGCAAGCTGGTTCTAGAAATGGAGAAGCTTGAGAAAAACCTTGGCGGTATTGTAGAAATGAGAAAGCTTCCCGTTGCATTGTTCATCGTAGACCCCAAAAAGGAAAGAACTGCAATATTGGAAGCAAGAAAATTAGGTATTCCTATTGTGGCCATTGTCGATACTAACTGTGACCCTGATGAAATTGACTATGTTATTCCCGGCAACGATGATGCGATAAGAGCAGTTAAGCTTATAAGCTCTAAAATCGCCGATGCCGTTATTGAGGCAAAGCAGGGTGAAATGGGTTCAGCCGCTGATTCAGAGTCGGAGGATCAAGTTATTGACGAGACCGCTTATGTCAAAAGTATAGAAACTGCTCCTGACTCTGAAGAAATAGTCGAGGATGAATAATTTAACGCTATTATAGGAGGAAATTAAGATGCAAATAAGTGCTAGTATGGTAAAAGACCTCAGAGACCGAACCGGTGCAGGTATGATGGATTGTAAAAAAGCTTTGGCTGAAACAAATGGCGATATTGAAAAAGCTATTGAATACCTTCGTGAAAAGGGAATAGCAAAAGCTGCGAACAAAGCCGGAAGAATAGCTACTGAAGGTATCGTAGAGTCATATATCCATGGCGGCGGCCGCATAGGTGTTCTTGTTGAAGTTAATATAGAAACCGACTTTGCCGCTAAAAATGAAGATTTCAGGGCGTTTGTAAAGGATATAGCGATGCAGATAGCTGCTATGAAGCCTTTATATGTAAAGAGGGAAGACGTTCCAGCTGAACAGATCGAAAAAGAGAAGGAAATTCTTAAAGCCCAGGCTATTAATGAGGGTAAACCAGCGAATATAGCTGAAAAGATAGTTAATGGCAGAATTGAAAAATACTTTACTGAAATATGCCTCCTGGAACAATCCTTCATTAAGGACAGTGATAAGACTGTAGAGCAGGTTTTGAAAGAAAAAATAGCTGCGATAGGTGAAAATATCACCATAAGAAGATTTGCTCGTTTTGAAATGGGTGAAGGCCTGGAAAAGAAAGAGGAGAATTTCGCAGACGAAGTAATGAAACAAATAAAGTAAAACTATTAAGGGGGTATATTGATAATTGTCATATACTCCCTTTTTTAGTATGTAAATTTGTTATCACCTGTTATTATTTTGGGAGGTTTTATGGGTTTAAAATATAAGCGTATTATGTTAAAAATTAGCGGTGAGGCTTTGTCCGGTGATAAAGGGATAGGAATAGATACCTCCATATTAGTTGATATCAGTGAAAAATTAAAAGCTGCATGGGATTTGGGGGTTGAAATAGGTATAGTCGTAGGGGGCGGAAACTTCTGGAGGGGACGCAGCAGCATTGGGATGGACAGATCTACAGCCGATCATATGGGTATGCTGGCAACAGTTATGAATGCTCTTGCATTGCAGGATGCGCTTGAATCAAGGGGAGTCCCGACAAGGGTGCAGACAGCTCTGGATATGCCGAGGATCGCTGAACCATATATCAGGAGAAGAGCTGTAAGACATCTCGAAAAGAAAAGAGTAGTCATTTTTGCATGCGGTACGGGCAATCCTTATTTTTCAACCGATACAGCAGCGGTATTGAGAGCTGCTGAGATCGATTCTGAAATAATACTATTGGCTAAAAACGTTGATGCTGTTTATGATAGTGATCCAAAGTTGAACCCTGAGGCTAAAAGATTTGATAAGATCAGCTTTTATGAAGTATTACAGCGTCAGTTGGGTGTAATGGATTCTACGGCTACTTCTCTTTGTATGGATAATAATATTCCTTTACTCGTATTTAGCATTAAAAACTCTGAAAATATCTTAAAGGTTTTAAACGGTGAGAATGTTGGTACATTTGTTGCAAGGGAGGTTTAATTAAAATGGTTAAGGATTATGATGTTTTCACAAAAAAGATGGATAAGACGCTTAACGTTTTAAAGGAAGAACTGGGGTCGATTCGTGCCGGCAGGGCCAATCCGCGTCTTTTAGACAAGCTGACTGTCAATTATTATGGCACGCCGACGAATATTACCCAGCTTGCAAACATTCAGGTTCCAGAAGCCAGACAGATAGTAATACAGCCTTGGGACGGAAAAATACTTAATGATATCATTAAGGCAATACAAATGTCAGATCTGGGTATTAATCCTAATAGCGATGGTAAGATCATACGCTTGATTTTCCCGCCTCTTACTGAGGAGAGAAGAGTTGAATTAACCAAAGAAGTGAAAAAGATCGGTGAAAACAGCAAAGTCGCTATTCGTCAGATAAGGCGTGACGCGTTAGATAGTTACAAAAAGAGCGAAAAAGCCAAAGAGATCACCGAAGATGATCTGAGGATTGCCGAGAAAGATATTCAGAAGTTTACAGATGAATATATCGAAAAAGTTGATATGATATTAGAAGACAAAATCAAGGAAATAATGGAAGTTTAAATATTTAATTTGTATTATAGTAAGGATTAAACTGTTTATTATGTTTAATCCTTATTATTGATTTTGTATTTATGTATTTACATCTTTACATATTATCTTAATGATGTTATAAGGATATATAGCTATGTGTGGCAGATTTTATATCCCTGAAGGCGATCTTGACGATTTTGCCGGTTTAGTATCTAAAATTGAAAAAGAGCTTCTTAAGAAAGCTGGAGAGATTTTTCCGGGCGACTATGCTCCTGTGATTACTCCAAATAGATCGCAGCAGGATTCGAATACGGATCAGTCTAAATCTGCATCAAATGCTGTCCATGCCATTAAATGGGGATTTCCGCTTCAGAAGGGGAGACCAGTAATTAACGCCAGGAGCGAAACAGTTAAAGAAAAGCCTTTATTCAGGCTGCCTTATGCAAAACGACGCTGCTTGATTCCTGCAAGAGGCTTCTTTGAATGGAAAGATGCTGAAAACAGTAATAAGCGTATAAAGCATTATATAACCTTAATAGATTCATCAATTATGTATTTAGCAGGATTATACTGGTTTTTTAAGGATAAGGACGGGATCCAGAAGCCTTATTTTACGATCCTTACAACTCAAGCCAATGAAGATGTAAGAACAATACATGACCGCATGCCAGTTATTATTAAAGATATTAATAAAGAAATCTGGCTATACGAAAAAAAAATTGAAATAGTTGATTCGTTACTAAAGCCGTTGAAGCAAGGGGAATTAAATATAGAAATCAAAAGTTAGAAACAGGAATCTTAAAATTGGGATCACTACATTGTCATTATTGTCATTCTTATTTTCGTTAAGAATCTTAATAATAAATTATAGAAGCTTGAAATCTGGATGCGAATAGAGGAGGAACAGTAAAAGAAAAAGAAAATCAATCCGGAAAAATTACATCACATTAGACAAAATATAAATTTTGTTTAATATGAGATAGGAGTGGTATATAATAAATAAGAAAATGTGCTTATATTCGCCATGGTTTGATTTTATGACACTTTATCAAGCCTGATGTCAGTTTTATGAGGTGGTTTTTATGTCTCTGGAATTTAATGATATGCCCGATATCGTAATTGAATTTTTGAATTATATGCTTACTATTAAAAATAAATCAGTAAATACTGTTTCTGAATATTATTATGATCTGCGGACCTTTTTAAGATTTATTAAGATCACAAAATATAATGCTAATGAAAAAAATTTTAAAGATATAATCGTCAAGGATATTACAATTGATGACATCAAAAAAATTGACCTTACTGACCTTTACAGTTTTATGGCTTTTGCCAGCCGTGAGCTTGATAATTCTGCTGTTACACGTGCCCGTAAAGTTGCCAGTTTAAAATCCTTCTATAAGTATCTACATACCAAGGTTAAGTCAATCGATTATAATCCTGCTGCTGAGCTTGATTCACCGAAGCATGTAAAAAGACTTCCAAAATACTTAAATCTCAGTGAAAGCATAAATTTGCTAAAAAGTGTAAATGGTAAGAAAAATGTAGCCCGTGATTATGCAATACTGGTTTTGTTCATGAACTGCGGTCTTCGTCTTTCTGAGCTTGTGGGAATAAATGTAAACAGTATTCGCGGTGATACTCTTACCGTTATAGGAAAAGGCAATAAAGAACGGACCGTTTACTTAAACAAGGCTTGTCAGGACGCTATAGCCGCTTATAAATCCGAACGGGACAAATTGAAAGTGATCAAAGACCCGAAAGCTCTGTTTTTAAGTGAGCGTAAGACCCGTATAAGTCCAAAAACAGTGCAGTATCTCGTTAAAAAATATATCCGGGCTGCAGGACTGGATCCCGATAAATACTCACCTCATAAGCTTCGTCATACTGCTGCTACGCTTATGTACAAGCATGGCAATGTAGACATACGGGCTCTGCAGGCAATTTTAGGCCATGAGAGCATTGCTACCACCGAGATTTATACACATATTGACGATGAACAGCTCAGGGATGCGGTCAAAAGCAATCCCCTCTCATCTGTTTCACCAAAAAATGAGTAACGGGGACGGTCCTTCATACTCATTATCCTAACGGATATATTCGTTGTGCCATGCAGTATACGCCAACCCAACAGTCGCTCATCGATAAAATAAACAGGAGCGCAATGCGCTCCCCTACATATTTTTAGCCAATAACTTATGAAAAATGTTCTTTGATCATAATAGCTACAAGATGACATATAGAAAATGAGTATGAAGGACCGTCCCCTATACTCATTTGCCGAAGAAGACGCGATAGCCCTGGTAAGCAGCGAAAATATCGGCCTTGCTGGCGACCTCATAAGGAGCGTGCATTGATAATAGCGGTACGCCGACATCAATTACATCAACGCCAAGATTTGCTATCATCATTGCGATCGTTCCCCCGCCGCCCTTATCAACTGCGCCTAACTCGGTTATGTGCCATGGAATGCTGTTTTCATTGAAAAGCCTTCTGATTTCGCCAAGATATTCAGCGCTTGCATCACTGGCACCAGCCTTCCCTCTGGAACCACTGTATTTCATAATGGCAATACCTTTGCCTAAATAGCCTGCATTCATCTTGTCGTGGGTTCCTTCATAATTAGGGTCAACAGCAGCATTAACATCTGCCGAAAGCATTTTAGATCTATCAAGAGACATGCGCACAAGAAGATCATTGTATTGACCATCGGTTGTACGGAAACATAGCTCGGCTATAAAGTTTTCAAGCGCTCTGGATTCGGCACCGGTATTACCCACGCTGCCAATCTCCTCTTTATCTGTGAGATAACAAATAGCCGTATATTCGGGATTTTCTGTTTCCAGTGCTGCCATAAGAGCGGTATAGGCACACACTCTGTCATCGTGTCCATAAGCTCCTACCATGCTTCTGTCAATGCCGATATCGCGGGCCTTGAATGCCGGAACTACCTGGAGCTCTGAAGATATCAGATCCTCCTCCACAATTCCGTATTTTTCATTTAATAGATTAAGTATATTTTTCTTGAATCTTTCCTTTGCATCCTTATCTTCTATGGGTTCGGAGCCCAGCAGCACATTCATATGTTCACCCTGAAAGGCTTCATTCAGCTTTTTCTCATATTGCTCTTTCGCTAAATGAGGCAATAGGTCTGTTATCGTAAAAACAGGGTCGTTTTCATCCTCGCCGATATTGACCTCGACCGTTGTACCGTCAGCTTTAACGATCAGACCGTGAAGCGCAAGGGGTATGGCTAACCATTGATACTTTTTAATACCTCCATAATAATGGGTTTTAAAGAAAACCATATCTGTAGATTCGTACAAAGGATTTTGCTTTATATCGATTCGAGGCGAGTCAACATGTGCACCAACTATCCTTGTACCTTCTTCAGCGGGTTTTTTCCCTATTACGGCGAGAAGCATGAGTTTGTCTTTCAGAACACGGTAAACCTTGTCGCCCGGTTTTAATTTTTTATCTCCTGATTCATCAATATTTATAAACTTATATTGTTTGGCCAAAGCAACACTTTCTTTTATAAATTCACGTTCAGTTTTTGCTTTGTTCATAAATATCTTGTAATTCTCACTAAATGCCATTATGTTATTTTTAGTGAATACAGGATTATCCCAGGCGTTTACAGGTTTATATTCCAGGTCCTGTGCTGATTTTTTATTTTTCGAATCACCGGCAGCAGTTAATGCAACCGCAGACTCTGATTTTCTTGGACGTCCGCGTCCTCTTTTAACTGGAGGAGTAGTTTGATCGACTTTTTCGATTGGGTTTTTCCTGGGTCTTCCTCTTTTTCTTTTTTCCTCTTGTTCTATCATGTTAAATCTCCTTTCCGGAATATTGAATTCACTGCAAAGTGGCTGTCAGGGCTAAAAAAACAGCCGTCTGGCTCAATAAGAATATTATACCACTTTATTCAGAATTAAATCTTTTATAAATCAATAAATAATAATATATAAAAAGATTCTTCACTACGCTTTGCTTCGTTCAGAATGACATTGGGGGTGTACGCTTTGCTTCGTTCAGAATGACATTGGGGGTGTGCGCTTTGCTTCGTTCAGAATGACATTGGGGGTGTGCGCTTTGCTTCGTTCAGAATGACATTGGGGGTGTGTGCTTTGCTTCGTTCAGAATGACATTGGGTGTATGTGCTTCACAGCGCAGGATCTGACCTTGTCATTCACAGCACAGTAAAGAATCTGTTCCTGTCATTCTGAGTTTAACGCAAGATCTGACCCTGTCATTATGAGCAAATAAAATACCTGCATGTTCTAATTGCACTCTGAATATGTCATTCTGAACAAAGCGAAGAATCTTAAAAAATTAAAAAACGGCTATGTTCCAACGCCATAACCGCTTTTTATTTGGCTTGTTCTTACAGAATTATGCAGATAAGTCCCCCACTGCCTTCATTTATTATTTTCTGCAAGGTCTCTTGAAGCTTGAGTTGGGCATCCTCCGGCATTTTGTAAAGTTTGTTTTGGAGACCTTCTGTAATCAGCTCATGGAGCGATTTTCCAAAAATATTAGATTCCCAGAGCTTTTCGGGCTTTCCTTCGAATTCCTTCAGCAAATAATTCACAAGTTCCTCAGATTGCTTTTCAGAGCCTACAAGAGGTGCGATTTCGGTTTCAATATCTGCTCTGATCATATGTATTGACGGTGCGCTTGCTCTGAGCTTTATTCCGAATCGGTTTCCTTGTCTGACTATTTCAGGCGGCTCCAATGTCAGCTCTTCAAGCTTGGGTGTCACTACTCCATATCCCTTTGTTCTGACCTCAGCCAATGCATTTTCAACCTTTAAGTACTCAGTCCTGATATTCGAAAGCTCTTTCAGAACAGCAAAAAGACGTTGTTCGCCATCGATCTCAAGGCCTGTATCCTCTTTGACTATACGATAGAATAGACCGTCTGCCGGTTTGATATCCATAGTAAGCTCGCCGGTACCCATATGCATGTTGTTTATGTCGGCTTTATTTAAAAACTCATAATTGTTCAGTTTTTCAGCCGCATCATAAGCTAATTTAACTGTTGCCCTGTCCATGAATGAATCCTTTATGGCACACATCATTTCTTTTCTTAGCCAGTGATCATTATCAAGGGAAAGAATCCATTCCGGCAGATTAAAGCATATCTCACTAACAGGGAAATCCAAAAGTATCCCGTTCATGATCTTATTGATATTTTGAACGTTTAAATTAAGGCAATCCACAGGGATTACGGTTTTAGAGTATCTTTCGCTTAACTCTTTTGCCAGTTGTTTTGTCTCAGGTGAATCAGGAACAGCACTGTTTAGGAGAATAACAAATGGTTTGCCGGATGACTTCATTTCCTTTAATACTTTTTCCTCAGCTTCCTGATACTCATTTCTTGAAAACTGAGTAAAGGAACCGTCGGCTGTAATCAGGACCCCTATGGTAGAATGTTCATTGATAACCTTTCGGGTTCCGATAGCTGCTGCTTCCTCAAATGGGATCTCGTATTCTGACCAGGGAGTTTTAACCATGCGCGGCATTTCATCTTCCATATGTCCAACAGCGCTTTTGACCATATAACCAACACAGTCAACCAATCTAACCTTTAAACTGATATTGTCTTCCAATGTAATGGTGACCGCTTCGTTGGGGACAAATTTTGGCTCTGTTGTCATAATCATTCGTCCTGACGCACTCTGAGGCGTTTCGTCAATAGCCCTTTCTCTGTCGTATGGATCTTTGATATTAGGGACTACAAGAGCTTCCATAAACTTTTTTATAAATGTGGACTTGCCTGTTCTGACGGGTCCAACAACTCCGAAGTATATATCGCCCTTTGTCCTTTGCGCAATATCATTATAAACGCTGTATAAATTTTCCACAGCCAATCCCCCTTCAGTATGTCGGTACATGCAAGATGCATGACCCATTCGGTCAATATAAGTATATTGAACGCAGTGGTGATATATTCAAAAACTTAATAAAATTTATTCCTATTAATTTAAAAAATATAATGCTCATAAAACCCTCATACATTGAGAAGAATAACATCGTATTATTTTATTACGGAGGTGTGACATGCAGAATAACCAAATGCAGCAAAATCAGGGACAGCAGATGCAGCAAGGACAGGCGATGCTTACCAGCAAAAACCTGACCATATTGGAAGATATGCTGAACTATGAATCACTAAACTATAAAAAGCTCGATATGTACTCACAAAGCTGCAATGACCCTCAGTTAAAGGATGTATGCAGCAAGGCTGCACAGCTTCATAAGCAGCATTTCAATATGTTGTTCAACTATCTGAATTCCCATAATAAACCGGCGCAGCAGCAATAAGGAGGAATCAAAATGCAGCAAACACCAACTTTTACCGAGCAGGAAATCATAAATGATGCCTTAAGCAGTGAAAAACAGATAATCAGTGCTTACGGTACCTATCTTGCCGAATCCACATGTGAAAACCTTAGAAGTGAGATGGCAAAGATCATTAATGATAAACAGCAGATCCAGTATGAGATTTTTGATGTTATGCAAAAAAAAGGCTGGTATAAAACGAAAAACGCAAATTTGAACGATGTGCAAACTGCGTCACAGAAATACCAGTCAGTGCATCAGAGTATGCAATAATACAACCAAACCCACCCCTAAATAAAACCCACCCTGAGTGCTGTGTCAGATTTCACAGTACAATGGGTGGGCTGATCTTTTAATTATATTATGTAAATATAAATGATTTCCTTAATTATTTATGGTTTTCAAACTGAAGTCTTGTTTTGTCTGCCCTATACTTTGTTATTATATATTCGACGGGCTGACCGCTCTTTGAATAAAGTATGTTTCTGATTCTGATAAGGGGCTGGCCGGGCTGAAGTTTTAAGTAAACAGCTTCCACCTGATCGGTGCTTATAATATCAAGCGTACTTTTCGTGCTGCTTGGAATAAGCGGGTATTTACCCCTTAGCACATCTTTGTTGGTTTGTATATCCTCTATTACTTCAGGAAAAAGAGATAACGGTATATATGAAATACTTAATGATACCATATCTTTACCTAGTGGATTTGTATATGTAATTGCAGCAAAATCTGTTTTTCCGTCATTTCTTAAATTAAAAGCTTCCGCGATCTCAGAAAGTTCCTGCCCTGTTACTGTCTCGGTCGATATAATATTTTTCTCTGAAGGATTTTTACTGTCCAGGATCGAATCAGTGAATCCTGTGTAATCTTTTACGCTTATATGGGTTTTCTGAGCCGCTACAAAAGTACCTTTGCCTTTCATTTTATATAGCTGGCCGCTTGAGGTAAGTTCGTTAATAGCTTGTCTTACGGTAGGTCTTGAAATATTGTATTGCTCACAAAAATCCTGTTCAGATGGAATTTTCTGGTCAACTTCGAAATCCCCATTTTCGATCTTCTCTAATATTAAATTTTTAAGCTGACAATACAGCGGAACATTACTGTACTTATTAATCGCTACCATTACTTTACCTCCGTTATTATTTAAATTCTCACAATATGATGACATGACAATATTACATTACTGGTGGCCAAGAATCAATAGGACTTTGGTACATTTTTCAGGCCTTCAATTCAACATTAGTTTCTTCGGTATGATTTTTCTTAAGTAATGGCATAACATGCTCCGATAAGAACTCTTCTACTTGCTCACGGCTTCGTCCGGTAAAGTTTTCAGGAGCCAGAACACTCATAAGATCTTCTTTATTTATATCAAAATTGGGGTCATTGGCAATCCTGTCAATCAAATCGTTAGGTTTTCCTTCTTCTTTTACCAGGCGGGCTGCCTCCAATGAATGAACGCGTATACGCTCATGTAAAACCTGTCTGTCACCTCCTCGCTTTACCGCTTCCATAAGGATATTCTCTGTAGCCATGAATGGGAGTTCCTCCATAATTCTCTTTCTTATCATTTTTGGATATACGATGATCCCATCTGCTACGTTGTTATATATATTAAGAATCGCATCAACTGCCAAAAAAGCTTCAGGAACACTGATCCGTTTATTTGCCGAGTCATCAAGAGTTCTTTCGAACCATTGGGTTGAAGCAGTCAAGGCAGGATTTAACGCATCAACAATAACATATCGCGCTAATGAAGCAATCCTTTCACATCTCATGGGATTGCGTTTATAAGCCATTGCAGACGAGCCAATCTGATTTTTCTCAAATGGTTCTTCCATCTCCTTAAGGTTTGCCAAAAGACGCATATCATAACTGAATTTACTTGCACTTTGGGCTATCTGGCTTAATACGTTGAGAATTCGTGAATCCTGCTTCCTTGGATATGTCTGGCCTGAAACAGGCATTACTTCAGTAAATCCAATTTTTTCAGCGATCAATTCATCCAGTTTCTTTACTTTTTCATGATCTCCGTTAAAAAGCGCTAAAAAGCTTGCCTGAGTTCCGGTTGTACCCTTGCTTCCCAAAGGTCTTAATCTTGATATAACAAAGTCAAGCTCTTCAATATCAAGCATAAGATCCATTATCCACAAGCATGCCCTCTTGCCTGCTGTAACAAGCTGGGCAGGCTGGTAATGGGTATAACCAAGAGCAGGCATATCTTTATATTTATCTGCAAAACGGGAAAGCTTTGATATAACTGAAAGGACTTTCTTCTTAATAATTTTCAGTGCATCTCTGTAAATGATCACATCGGTATTGTCTCCCACATAACAGGATGTGGCCCCTAAATGGATTATACCTTTTGCTTTTTCGCACTGAGCCCCATAAGCATGCACATGGGACATAACATCGTGACGTGTTTCTTTTTCTATCTTTTCTGCAAGTTCATAATTTATATCATCTTTATATAATTTAAGTTCATTGATTTGTTCGTCGGTAATATCAATGCCAAGTTCCTTCTCTGCTTCTGCTAGTGCTATCCAGAGCTTTCTCCAGATTTTGAACTTGACATGAGGAGAAAAAAGTTCCAACATCTCTTGACTTGCATAACGTGTATTGAAAGGGCTCTCATATGTATTACGCAATTTTGGGCAACCTCCGACAGTAATGTTATGTCAATATTACGTGTTAACAACAGGGCAATATAATATCTTATTGTAATTCTTATGGTGCATGAAATATTATATAACAAAATAATACAAAAATCCAGTATAAATAGAATAAATATAAAATTATATTTTGCTTGATTTTATGCTTTGCTACAGTTTCTCTGAGATAATAATACGGCATTTGATCAACCTAAAATTCGAAGATCGATCAAATGCCGTATTAGTAAATTTTTTGATGATTTACATCAATAATCAATTACGCCAATATCAGATCCAGCACCGCCAGTTCCACACATACACATAGTACCTCGATTGCCGTTCTTAGTTCAGAAACAGGCGGATATGTCGGAGCTATGCGTATATTGCTGTCTTTCGGATCCTTGCCGTATGGAAATGTAGCACCTGCAGGTGTAAAGGTGACCCCTGCTTCTTTTGCAAGCTTTACTGTTTTCCCTGCACAGCCTTCATATACATCAAGGCTGATAAAATAGCCTCCATTCGGCTTATTCCATGATGCAACATCTTTGCCTGAAAGATTTTTTTCAAGGATTTCATGAACTGCCTCAAATTTAGGCCGAAGTATTTCAGCATGCTTCTTCATATGTTCACTTATATTTTCCACATTCTTTAAAAAGCGTGCATGAAGAAGCATGTTTACTTTATTATATCCTATAGTTTGTTTTGATATCTGCTTTTTGATGTGCTCTATATTCTCCCTGCTTGATGCCATAAATGCTATTCCTGCTCCGGGGAATGTTACCTTTGAGGTCGAGCCGAACATATACACCCTGTCAGGATTCCCTGACTCACGGCACAGCGATATTATGTCCGCTAATTTATCCGGCGTGTCGTAAAGGTGATGCAATGCGTATGCATTATCCCATATTATCCGGAAATCCGATGCTTTTGTTTTCATGGACGCCAGCCTTTGGACAACGTCATCGGAGTATGTTATCCCTGTAGGATTGCTGTACATAGGTATGGACCACATGCCTTTTATGGACTCATCCTCTGAAACAAGAGCCTCGATCATATCTATATCAGGGCCGTATTCTTTTATTGGAACAATTATCATTTCTACACCGAACAATTCGGTGATGGCAAAATGCCTGTCATATCCGGGACAGGGACATAAAAATTTAACCTTGTCAAGCTTGCTCCAAGGCTTTTCAAAGCCATTAAGCCCATGATTGAAAGCTTTAGCAATCAGATCATACATTAAATTCAGGCTTGAATTTCCGCCTATAAACAGCTCTTCAGTTGAAATATCGAATAACTCGGCAAAAAGATCCTTGACCTCTTTTATCCCGTCAAATTGCCCATAATTTCGGCAATCAAAACCATCTTCAGTAAATAAGTCGTTTGTATGGCTAAAAAGTCCGTTGGACAAATCAAGCTGCTCGGTACAAGGCTTTCCTCTGGACATATCCAATTTTAACCCCTGTTTTTTATAACTCTCATACTTGAGGGAAAGCTCATTTTTTCTTTTGAGCAGTTCTTCTTTGCTGAACCCTTTATAAGCCTGCATTTTAAACCTCCGGATCACTAAAAAATATAATACACGATTCTTTTACCTATTGTATGACAGGATCGGAGGTTTTGCAAGTTTAATATAAAGATATTGCAAAAATATTAACGAGTAGTATAGATCCATTTTTTTACTACTATTTTCATATAATCTGAAAACCGCATCTTTTGTGCACTGTTCAGTGTAATCAGTTGGGTCTCTGCTATGATCTTATCGCCTTGAAATATTGATACTGTGCCCATAATACTTCCCTGCCGCACCGGGGCATCTACTTTATCTGGCAGAGATACTCTTGTATAAAGAGCATCGATTTCATTATGCTTCAATACGGCCTTCAGATCTTCGGCAACTGCCACAATGACCTCATTCAGGGTCCGCGAACGGTCAACCTTTACCGATCCCAGAATACGCCCTTTTTCCAGTAAAAAAACTTTATCGAATTCCATAAACGAATAATCCAGTATTTTTTGAGAACTGGATGTTCTTAAGTTCTTTGTATCACAGAACAGAACTACTGAAATGAATCTTTTATCATTTCTTGTTGCACTTGTTACCAGACATCGACCGGCAAGTCCGGTGTAACCTGTCTTAACTCCGTCAGCCCCCTCATAGCAGGTAAGCATTTCATTTGTACTCTTAAGGGCTTTTCCGTTAAAATAAAACTCTGTTTTTTTGACAATATCATTGAATACAGGGTTTTTAAGCGCATATCTGGTTATCTTGGCTAAGTCGTATGCCGTTGTATAATGATTTTCGGCATCAAGGCCGTGAGGATTGGAGTAGCTGGTAGAATAAGCTCCAACTTCAAGTGCCTTCTCATTCATGAGTTCACAGAAGCCCTCGACACTTCCTCCTACGTGTTCCGCGATTGCAACGGCTGCATCATTGCCTGAACAGATCAGAAGTCCATGGAGCAGTTCATGCATTTTTACGATTGAATCCTTTTTTAGTCCCATTACCGAGCCGCCCATATTAGCAGCTCTTTGGCTTATTAAAACATCATCGTCCAATTCGGACCTCTCAAGAGCAACTATGGCCGTCATAATTTTGGTTGTGCTTGCCATCGGTCTTTTTCTGTAAGCATTCTTTTCATAAAGAACGGTTCCTGTTTCAAAGTCCATGACCAGAGCTGAACGCGCATTAATAACTGGTTCACTGATAACCTCGGTCACTTCATCTTCCGAATAAATGGTATCTGCCATTTTATCAAAATATGTATAAGTAGGATTTCGGGTGTTTTGGCTTTCATCCGTGATGCTTATCGATGAAGGGGTTTTAGTACCAGACCCATTGTTAAAGAAAATTTTACTTACAATATATATTGATAACATTATAATGATCAAATACAGGATATCTTTTTTTTTCAAAACTCTATCACCAAAAAATTAATACCCTGTGTCAAATATATTTTCTTTATCAACTTACTATGATATCTTATCCCAAATTGACTTAATGGATATTATTGCATTTTTTATATCAGTTGCATCGATAGTGTAGTCGCAGTACTTATTATAAAGTGGTTCGCGTTCCTCAAAAAGTCTGTAAAGAGCTTTAGGATCGTCCTTAATAAGCGGCCTGTCTGCAGGGTCAACAGATTCGATAATATCCTCCACAGGTCGCTTGAGGTAAAAAACAACGCCTTTTTTTCTTAAAGCCTCCATATTTTCAGGGCGAAGAACAACTCCCCCGCCTGTTGAGATGATAATATTATTTAATGAAGAAAGGCATTTTACCATTTTACTTTCAATATCCCTGAAATGCTGCTCCCCTTTCAGGAAAAGCTCGCTTATTTTACCGAAGCTTCTTTCAATATTTTCATCGCTGTCGGTAAATGACATACCAAGTACAGATGCCAGCTTTTTTCCTACTGTTGTTTTGCCCGATCCCATAAGACCTATTAAGACTATATTTGTTTTTGTTTTCATTTTTAATCCCTTGTTTCATAATTATTCTAATAAAGAATCTTCACTACGCTCTCAGAAATTGCGTAAAGGTAAGTGCAATACGCTATCTTTTGGACGCCCACTGGACGCCTCTACAAATTAGAAGCTGAAATTCTGAGGTTAGAATTCTTACTTCTTACCTCTGACTTCCAACCTCTATTTGGTCATAAATTTCTCTTACCAATTCTTCTCCGAATTGCCTGCCCTGCCAGATTTCCTGAGCACTTACAGCCTGTGCAACAAGCATATAAAGTCCATTGTCACATGGTATTCCAAGCTCTCTGGCATACTTTAGCAGCAAGGTCTCCTTTGGGTTATAAATCAGGTCAAGAACAAAAGATGCGCCATAAATCTGATGCTTGCCCAGGGGGGATTTATCTGTCAAAGGATACATCCCCACCGGTGTGGCATTTACTATCATATCTACTCCTTCAGATGTGAAGCTTTCCAAAGCTATACCCCGTAAGCCCGGATATTTGATCAGTATTCCTTCGGGATCTCTTGTTGCGATCATGATATCTGCCGCACCATGATCCTCAAGATATGATATTACCGCTCTCGATGCCCCGCCGCTTCCCAATACTGCACATTTCTTGTTTTTCGGATCGAATCCGCAGTGGTAAAGCGCCCTTCCGAAACCAATGTAATCGGTGTTATGCCCTCTTTTTTCATCGCCAAATCCAATGGTGTTCACAGCCCCGATAGTTTTTGCAACGTCAGAAATGCTGTCAAGATAGTTCATAATATCGGTTTTGTAGGGAATTGTAACATTAGCTCCGCAAAAACCCAGATTCTCAAGCTTGTTTAGTAGTTCGGGCAGCTCACCTTGCTTTGCCTCATACAGCTCATATGATCCGGTGATATCTGTCTTCTTAAAAAATAAATCGTGGATCTGAGGTGATATGCTATGAGACAGCTTGCTTCCTATCAATACATAGCGTTTGCATTCCTGGCTCTTCATTCTCTTTTTCTGATATATCTTTGATTCGGACATAATGCTTTCAAAAACAACCCTGATGCTTTCGTGGTAATCTGTGTTTTCAACAGCTCTCAGCACATTTTCTATCACTTTTGATTCCCGGGAACTGTCTAGTACATCAACTTTGTATTTCAATTTGTGATCTGAGATCCTTGAAACCAAGTCCATGCGTTTTTCCAGCAATATGGCCAACTCTCTGTCAAGAGCATCGATCTCTTTTCTGATTTGTTCAAGATGATTATTATCCATTATCCCGGCTCTCCTCCATAAAACTCTCTATTCCATACTGACCAATAAAAAGATCAAATACAGCGATAGCGGCTGAAGCTTCGATCACCGGAACCACCCGCGGAACAATACAGGCATCATGTCGACCTTTTACCTTGACCTTTGCGTTTATGCCTTCTTTTATATTTATGGTGTCCTGTTCCTTTGCTATTGAAGAGGTAGGTTTTACTGCAACCCTGAATACTATTGGCATACCGTTTGTGATACCGCCGTTTATTCCTCCGTTATTATTCGTTTTGGTGAGGATTTTTCCGTTTTCAAAGTAATAGCTGTCATTTGCCTGGCTTCCTAACATGGATGCGATCCCAAAGCCCTCACCAAATTCAACTCCTTTTACTGCCGGGATCGAAAACAAAATCGATGACAATTTTGCTTCAACATTATCAAATATCGGTGAACCTAAACCGGCCTGAATCCCTATAATAGCCGTTTCAACGATCCCGCCTGCTGAATCCAGATTCTTTTTAGCATCATCTATTATGCCAAGATACTTCTCCCTGCAAGACTTGTCATTAACGGGGATATCCATTTTCCTCAATTCCAGTAATCGATCTTTAGTTATATTAGCTTTGTCAAAGCCCAGATCCTTCACATTATAAATTGAATCAATATGTGAGCCGATTATTATACCTTTGCTCTTAAGAATCTGTGCAGCAAGAGCACCGGCAAAAACGATAGGTGCGGTAAGCCTTCCGGAAAAATGACCGCTTCCCCGTACATCATTGAAGCCCTTGTACCTGACATATCCCGAATAATCAGCATGACCGGGTCTCACAAGGTTTTTCAACTCGTCATAATCACCGCTTTTTTGGTCCTTATTCGTAATAATTGCGCATAAAGGAGTCCCGGTGGTTTTATTGCCATATATCCCGCTTAAGATCTCAACATTATCGGGCTCGTTTCTCTTTGTTGAATATGGCATGGATCCGGGTTTTCTTCTTATCATTTCCTCGGAAATATTATCAAAATCCACGGTAAATCCCGAAGGTAATCCATCTATAACTACTCCAATGGCAGGACCGTGGGATTCGCCGAATACCGATATTTTGAAGTTCTGACCGAAAATACTACCCATAAAATTCAACCTCTCCTCCAAGAGCCATAAAATCCTCCCAAAACTCCGGATAGGATTTTTTTACCGCTTCATACCCTTCAATCTCAACAACCTGATCACATATGGCTGATGCCGATGCAAGTGCCATGACTATCCGGTGGTCACCTGATCCATGGACTTTTCCGCCTTTCAGCTTATTTACACCATCAATGACAAGACCGTCTGGTTTTTCAATTATCCTGGCACCTAATTTATTAAGCTCACTGCAAGTTGTTGAAAGTCTGTCAGATTCCTTTATGCGAAGCCTGGCGCCGTTAACTATATTGGTCACACCTTTTGCTGCCGATGCAGCCAAAGCGATAGCAGGAACAAGATCAGGGCATTGTGAAACATCAACTGTGATACCCTTAAGATCAGTTTTATTAAAGGATAAGCCCTGATTATCAATCACCGGCTTTGCTCCCATGTTTTTTAGAATATCAGCTATGATCCTGTCACCTTGAAGAGAGTCCATACTCAAGCCTTCTATGGTTATTTGCCCTGAAAGAGCGCCCATCACACAGAAAAAAGCTGCCTGTGACCAGTCTCCCTCCACTGTGTATGAAGGTATTGCCTTGTAGGATTGGTTTCCTTTGATTATTAAAATTCTGTGATTTTTTTCAGAAGCAATATCAATACCAAATTCCTTAAGTACACTTATAGTCATTTGTATGTAGGGCAACGATTCCATTTTACCTGCGATATTGATCCTCGACGAGGCTTCCAGAAGAGGCAATGTAAATAAGAGCCCAGAGATGAACTGTGAGCTTACATCCCCCTGCAGAGTGTATTCGCCGGGAACTAATCTGCCCGACAAAGTTATTGGCATTTTACCTTCTGTGTCTATAAAACTAATGCCTTTCTGGGTAAACAACCTTTTATAAATATCAAAAGGCCTTTCAACAAGGCGTCCATGCCCTGTGAAGATGCAAGGCTCAGAAACCAACCGGGTAATGGGCATTAAAAAACGGGCTGTTGAGCCTGATTCCTTACAATCGATGCATTTCTCTTTGATTGTTATTTGTCCACTTGCTTCTATGGTAACTGTCTTCCTGCCTTTATACTCCGGGCTGTCATCTATGCGGACCTTTGCTCCCAGGGCTTCTGCAGCACCCAACGTCGCTTTTATATCATCAGAAAGAACCACATTATTTATTCTGCTTTCACCTTTTGCCAAAGCTGCGCAAATAACAGCTCTGTGAGCCATACTTTTAGAGGGTTGGGCAAATACCTTCCCTTTAAGGGGCTTCGATATGATCCTTAAGGATTTCATGTATTTTCCCCTCCAATTCTGTAAGGTTCATATCAATAAGCTTTCCTGAACCGATCTCTTCGATATAGGCTATTGTGAACTTCCCTGAGCGGTTCTTCTTATCCAATGCAATTGCCTTAACCAGATCATTTGTGTTAAGGCTTGGTAATTTTACAGGCAAACCATATTTTTTTAACGCAAGTTTTATTTTTTCGGTCTCACCTTTTCTTGTAAGCTCCATTTTCTCCGTCATCTCAGTTATCAATGCCATTCCAATGGATACAGCTTCACCGTGGGATAAACCCGAATAATTCTGAACTCTTTCAATGGCATGACCGATGGTATGCCCAAAATTTAAAACTTGACGCACACCATTATCAAATTCGTCCTCTTCAACAACATCCCGTTTAATAAGACAGCTATTATAAATAAGCTCGTCCATCTTATGTTTAAGGTCATTTCTGTTAAAATCGCCGCTTACCAGTACATTATACAAATCTGCATCTCTTATGAATCCATGCTTTAATAATTCAGCCATGCCATTTGAAAACTGACTGCCGCTTAAAGTTTCAAGAAATTTGGGATCAGTGAATACTGCGTCGGGCTGGTAAAAAGCGCCTATGAGGTTTTTTCCCTGAGGCATATCAACTGCTACTTTCCCGCCAATACTGGAATCAACCATAGCTAAAAGTGTTGTTGGGATCTGTATGTATCCCAAGCCTCTTAGAAATGTAGCAGCAGCCAAACCGGCCATATCTCCCACTACACCGCCGCCAAAAGCAACAATTGCGTCACTTCTGGTAAAAGCGCTATCGGCAAGCTTAGTATAGATCGATTCCAGGGTAGAAAGATTTTTGCTTTGTTCTCCGGCCTGAAAAACGATTAGTTCAACTTCAAAGCCTTCTTTTTTTAGCTTTTCCAAGAATTCTTTACCATAAAGAGGATAAACATTGCTGTCGGTTACAATGGCAAGCCTTTTGCCGAAATATTTCTCTTTGAAAATGGCCGGAAGTTCTTTAGATAGACCTGTTTTGATTGCTATTTCATAGTTTTTATCCCTGGCAGCGACAATCAATTTTTCCATTGATCACACCTCCAGCCGTTTTTCCTCTAAATCAGCAAGCTTTCTTAGTTTGGGGAATATTGAAGAGTATTCGGCAGGAGTAATAGATTGATCTCCATCACTCAAAGCACATTTGGGATTATTATGGACCTCGATCACCACTCCGTCAGAACCGGATACTAATGCCGCTTTAGACATTGTACCAACCATCCATGCCTTACCTGTCCCATGACTTGGATCAACGATCACAGGTAAATGACTGAGCTTTTTGACTGCTGGAACTGCACTTAAATCAAGAGTATTTCTTGTATATGTCTCAAAGGTCCTGATACCGCGCTCACATAGTATTACCTTTTCATTTCCTTCATTTAAAATATACTCCGCAGACATTAACCATTCTTCTAAAGTAGCTGATAAACCACGCTTCAATAAAATTGGCTTTTTAGTCCTTCCCAATTCCCTCAGCAATACGAAATTTTGCATATTACGTGCACCAACCTGGATTATGTCCACATCTTCAACGAATCTGTCGAGAACATCGGCAGACATGATCTCAGATACAATTGGCAGGCCTGTTTCGGCTCTGGCTATTTTTAATAGATCCAGGCCTTCCAGCCCAAGTCCCTGAAAACTGTAGGGCGATGTTCTTGGTTTATAAGCTCCGCCTCTTAAGAAAGATGTGCCGATTTTTTTAAGTTCCCTGGCTATACCAACTATCTGATCCTCGTTTTCAATAGAGCAAGGTCCGGCAATGATAACAAAATGGCCTTCGCCTATTTTTCGGCCGTTAACATCAAAAACAGTATCATCAGGGTGAAACATCCGATTTGCTTTTTTGAAGGGTTCGGTTACTTTTAAAACATTGAGTACTATATCATAGGATGAAAATACAAGCCTGTCTACCTTGGTGGTATCACCCACAAGACCAACAATGGTCGTATCTACACCAACCGAAATATGAACATCCAGACCCATTGATTTAATGCGCCCAATAAGCTCATCTACCTGCTCACTTGGAGCACCGGGGTTTAATACTAAAATCATAAAAATTCAACTCCTACCATACTACAAATTATACACAAAAACTATCATACTAAGCAAAAAACTCGTTATATATGCACTTGATAGATCTTTCAACATCATCTTCGCTTATACCAAACATAATACTCACTTCTGATGAACCCTGGTTTACCATCCTGATATTGATACTGTTTTCCGAAAGAGCTTTTGTTATACGGCTCAGAATACCTACAGTACGTTTCATTCCCTCACCTACTACCATAACAAGACCAAGATCGTATTCAAGTGATACGCTGTCTACTTTAAGCTCTTTGGCGATTCTTTCCATTATATTGCTTTTTTTCTCGTTATCAAGATATTTCTTGCGTATAATGATCGATATATCGTCAATACCTGAAGGCATATGCTCAAATGGCACAAATTCCTCCTCAAGTATCTGCAGCACCTTACGACCAAAACCAATTTCCCTGTTCATCATGTACTTATTTATATTTATCGAGCAAAAGCCCTTGTCACCGGCTATCCCGGCCACTGGGCAATCGATCAATTCCCTTGTGGGCGTAATCACAGTACCGTGTGAGGAAGGATTGTTTGTATTTCTGATGTTAACAGGCACTCCTCTTTGGAAAACAGGCTCCAGAGTCTCTTCATGAAGCACCGAAAAGCCGGCATATGATAACTCACGCATTTCACGATAGGTCAATACAGAGATTGGCTTCGGATTCTTTACGATTTTAGGGCTTGCGACAAATACTGAATCCACATCTGTAAAATTCTCATATACATCGACTTCAAGAGCTGCTGCCAGAATAGATCCTGTTATATCAGACCCGCCTCTTGGGAAAGTTACGACCTCACCTGATAATGAATAACCAAAAAAGCCCGGAAAGATTATTATACCTTCCATATCCCTGATCCTGGCGAGGTTCTTGAAGGATTGCGGCAGGACTCTTGCATTCCCGTATTCATCGCTTAAAAATAGTCCTGCATCCTTTGGATTCAGATATTGTGCATTTAATCCCAGGCTTTTCATATAGCAGGCTATCAAGCGGGCAGAATTATCCTCACCTGCTGCTTTCATACGATCCATAAACTTTTCAGGCGAATCAAACGGAAGAGAGATCCTCGTATTTAGATTATTTTCTATATCGGTTATGATTTGCTGTCCTAAACCCAATTCCTTTGCGATCCCGGTATAGCGCCCGGTGATTTCATCCAGCACCGTTTTATAATCATCATTGGCTAAATATTTACTTGCGCAGCTAATGAGCAAATCAGTTACTTTAATATCCGAATCAAACCGTTTACCGGGTGCAGACACAACAACAACGCGTCTTTCCGGATCACTTGAAATTATTGAGCAAACTTTTTTTATCTGTTCGCCATTAGCCATTGATGTTCCGCCAAATTTACATACCTTCATCTTTACAGCCTCCAGGATATAAGGGTATATTATAAACTATTGATATATAATAAAATTGCCACTTTTTCAGCACCACTGTGCAATTCGCTGTGGCAAATCCTTTTTTTTGGTCCCATATAATTAAAAAGGTAAAGAACTTCCGTCTTTACCTTCCAATTTTATAGTTTACTATTGTCCTTGTCAACAATCAGCAAATCATTTTTTTAGTTTCTTTGGCAATCGCAAGCTCCTCATTTGTGGGTATTACGAGGATCCTTACCTTGGAATCATCTGTGCTTACGTCCATTTCCATTCCCCTGGCCATGTTCTTCTCTTCATCGATCTTTGCACCTAAAAATTCAAGCCCTTTACAAACCATGTTCCTTATCTTGGGGTTATTCTCACCAATACCGGCAGTAAATACGATTGCATCTATGCCTCCCATAGCACAAGCATATGACCCTATGAATTTCTTAACCTGGTACGCAAAGATCTCAAGAGCCAATGCAGCTCTTTCATTGCCTTGCTCAACAGCATCATCTAAATCCCTGAAATCACTGCTGACACCTGAAATAGCCAGCACGCCAGACTTTTTGTTCATGATTGAATCCATTTCATCAGTGCTCAAGCCTTCTTTATGCATGAGAAATGTCACAACAGCAGGATCGATGGTTCCGCATCTGGTACCCATAGCCAAACCGTCAAGCGGGGTAAACCCCATTGAAGTATCAATGGTCCTTCCACAGTCAACTGCAGCTATACTGGAACCGTTACCCAAATGACAGGTAACTATCTTCAGTTTGTCATATGGTTTCCTCAGAAGATGAGCGGCTCTTTCTGATACATATTTATGGCTTGTTCCATGAAATCCGTATTTCCGAAGCTTATATTTCTTATAATACTCATAAGGCAGAGCATATATATACGCTTTTTGAGGCATTGTCTGGTGAAAAGCCGTGTCAAATACGGCTACCTGAGGAACACCGTTCATAATCTGCTGGCAAGCTTTGATCCCTGTTATATTAGGCGGATTATGAAGCGGAGCCAGTTCAACACATTCCTCGATTGCTTTCATTACTTCGTCATCGATAATCACTGATTTGAAAAACTTTTCACCGCCATGTACAACTCTGTGTCCTACGGCTTTTATCTCATCAAGTGATTCTATTACGCCCCATTGGTCGTGTGTAAGCACCTTTATAAGTGAAGCAATGGCATCTTTATGGTCAGCCATATGGATCTCCTTTGCTACAGCCCTTCCATCATAGGTCTTATGCTTGATGAGAGAACCTTGTAAACCTATTCTGTCGCAAAGGCCCTTTGCTAAGACTAATTCTTCTGTCATACTTATCAATTGATATTTTAATGATGAGCTACCGGCATTAACAACTAAAATTTTCATGTTACTTCCCCCCTGTTTGTCCTTGTTATGCTTGAGCTTGTACTGCTGTTATTGCAACTACTCCAACTATATCTTCTGCTGAGCAGCCTCGGGACAGATCATTCACGGGCTTTGCGATTCCCTGAGTGATTGGACCATAAGCGTCTGCTTTTGCAAGTCTTTGAGTAAGCTTATATGCGATATTACCGACATTAAGATCCGGAAAAACAAGTACATTGGCTTTGCCCTGCAGTGGACTTGCTGCGGCTTTCGCTTCGGCGATCTCGGGCACGATCGCAGCATCAACCTGTAATTCTCCGTCGATCAATACATTCGGGGCTTTTTCCTTTGCCAGTTTTGTCGCCTCTACCACCTTATCCACCAATTCGCTTTTAGCACTTCCATAGCTGGAATATGACAGCATAGCTACTCTTGGCTCAGCCTCAACTAACTGTTTAAAGGTAGCAGCAGAACAAACTGCTATTTCTGAAAGCTGTTCGGCATCAGGATTTTCAACAAGACCGCTGTCGGCATAAAGAAATGTTCCATTATGCCCATATTCACAATCTGGAACACACATAATAAAGAATGCTGAAACAAGCTTTACATTAGGTGCAGTTTTTAAAATCTGCAGTGCAGGTCTGAGTGTATTGGCTGTTGAGTTTATAGCTCCGGCAACCATACCGTCAGCATGACCTTTTTTCACCATCATAACTCCCCAATAAAGCGGATTCTTCATTGTTTCGCGAGCTTGTTCCACTGTTATTCCCTTTTTCTTGCGAAGTTCATAAAAGGTATTTATATAATCATCTGCTTTATCAGATGTCAATGGATTCACTATTTCAGCGCCGCTGATATCCAGATCGCCTTTCAAATCATTTATTTTATCTTCATCTCCTACCAGCACAATATTTGCAAAACCTTTTTTTAGAATCAATGAGGCTGCTTCAATAGTCCTGATATCTGTGCTTTCCGGGAGAACTATCGTCTTTTTATCCTCCCCCGCACGCTGTATTATTCTTTCTAAAAATTGGTTCATGTTAAGACTGCTCCTTTCAATTGTAAATGTTTAGCCGCTTTACAGCTTAATTTGACCGGGTATATTGGATGTTTCGCTAAAAAACCATTTTTTAAGCCGAAATCATACTGCGATCATATAAAAGCAACTATAATACCGTTCTTTTGTTAATATTCCCGTTTTTAATACATGGATCAAAATCGCAGCATATTATCAGCATCCAAATAATATCAGTGCAAATTTGTGGCTGTAATATATTCAATACCATTAAAAATTATAATACAAATGTTTTTTGTATACAAGATGATACAGTAAAATTAATAATATAAAAAGGATAGAAATACCTCTATCCTTCTTCCCTGTCAATAGTTTTCTGCTCTTTTTGCCATTAATTCTTTAAGTCTGTCGATATTTTTGCCTGCTATGGTCTTAATCGATGCAGTTAATTGATTGAATAAGTCTTTTATCTGATCCGTTTCCACATAACGTTTAATTTTCATAGTGGTGGTTTTGATCAATTCTTCAAAACCATAAACATAATATCTGATTGCCTTGTATGCCGGCATAAGCTTGTTGATCTCTTTTATAGCATGATCAAGAAGTTTTTTGATTCCGTTTTCATCATCGGGAGAATTTACTACGGCTGTAATCGTTTCTTTATCCAAAACTATTTTTGCACAAATCTCAACGGTACCGTCCTGTGCTGTTTCTCCCCACACCAGAGATTCTTTCACATAATTCAACTTATTAATATGATTTTCAAGTTCTTCAGGAAAAACCTTCTTCCCGTTTTTAAGGACTATCATGGTTTTAACACGACCTGTAACCCGTATAAGACCTTTTTTATCAATACATCCCAGATCGCCGGTACGAAACCAGCCATCTTGTAAGACCTCTTTGGTTGCATCTGGATTCTTCCAGTAACCCAGCATAACATTTTTACCCTGAATAACCAATTCGCCGTTTCCGGCACTATCCGGGTTTGCAATCGCGATTTTTACTCCGGGCAATGGGTTGCCGCAAGTACCGGTCTTCCGGACACGGTCATTGCCTCCTGCGACAACAGGTGAAGTTTCTGTAAGTCCATAGCCTTGATAAACCTTTACTCCTATGTTCTCGTAGAACTTGATTGTCGCTGTTTCCATCGCAGCGCCTCCGGTCACTATAACCCTGAGCTTCCCGCCAAACGGCTCTATCAGCTTTTTAAAAAGCTTTCTTCTTAAGTCTAGTCCGGCAAACCGGAGAATATTCGCAAAGCCCATAAGAGCCTTAACCTTTTTTTCCAGACCCTTTTTCTTGATTTCATCTTTTATGCGTCCCATAAATTTATCGAAAATAAGAGGTACACCTACAAGGCAGTCAGGTTTATACTCAGTAAGATTCCTGGCAAGATATTTAAGCCCGTCGCAAATAGAAATGGTCATGCCTAAATACAACGGGAATAAAAGACCCGTAGTATTTTCAAATGTATGATGCAATGGAAGCACTGAAAGTACCGATTCTCCCGGATCGAAACGAACAACTCCTCCAAGGCTCATTATGTCGGAGCATATATTTTTATGGCTGAGCATAACTGCTTTCGATGTGGAAGATGTGCCCGATGTGAACAGTAAAACGCTTAATTCGTCAGGGTTTATTTCTGTCTCCATATATTCTTTGTGTCCTGAAGCTATCAGCTCTTCACCGCTTTTTATCAGTTCATTAAATGAATAGAACCGATTTCCTTTTATATCATCGTTTTCAGGGTTCATACATACAAAAGCTTTTATATTTGTATTTTTTGCAGCAATATTGTCAACAGTCGATTGAAATGCCTCAGAGTAGAATAAGGCATCGACCTCTCCTCTCTCCAGCATCGATTCAATCTCATTCGGAGGCAGCATTCTGTCAAGAGGAACTGCAATGCCAATACCATTGACAACAGCTAAATATGATACAACCCACTCATATCTGTTTTCACCGATTATTGCTGCGTGGCAGTTTTTAAGGCCGATATTTAAAAGAGCGCTTCCAAGACAATCAACGTCTTTTATAAATTCCCTGTATGTCTTGCTTATAGTTTCAAGTCCAGGTTTGTACCTAAATTTGAATGCTATGTTATCAGAATACTTTGATTCGCATTTTTCTAACATGTCCTTTAGAGATTTTATCTCCTGGACATGATAATAAGGTTTTCCTTCGGTAATGTTTATCAGCTTCAACTTTTTGTTCATTAATGGGGTCTCCCTTGAAGATATTTCAGAATAACTGCATTTATATCATAACACCCAATGATAAAAAAGTATATAACAAGAGGACTATTAACGGCACAAAATATATTATATCCCCAGGAATATTATGCGCAGAGGCAAATAACGCTTTATTCCTATTTCCTTTAATACCTTCTTTTTTAATTCGCTATACGTTCTTTTCACCATATCGGCTTCCTCGGTCGTGACGCTTTTTTTACCATATCGGACTTTTGAAAATATTTCCGTTATTTTCACAAAAGAATGAGATAAATTATAATCATTATCAATTCTAACCGCAAACTCTCCTGGCGATTCGCCCGGATTTAATTTATATCCAATAAGGGACAGCCAGTTAAACATACGGTTGTATCTAATTAGTACAATTTTCTCTTTTTTATTCCTCCTAAGTCTGATTTCCTTAGCGAATACAATAGCAAGATTGATAATTATGCAGCCAAAAACGATACTGCCTGCGATTATACAAAACAGAATAAAATAATTATTCTTTTCTGTCTCTTCTATAGGATCAATATCTGAATGAACGTATTGTCCTGAACTTTGGCTTTGTCTGTAACGCTCGATCATATCCATATAAGACATGCTCGTATCCCCTGAAAATGAACTGGAAACCGTTCTGTAATCCATGGTTCCGGCATATATCGTAGTCGGTTCGAAAACAAGCCACCCAAAGCCTTCAAAATAAACTTCGACCCACGCGTGAGCATTGTTGTTGGTTACTGTATATACATCATCGGAGGTACGTTCGGGCGGCAAAACGTAACCTTCAACATATCTGGACGGGATCCCCAGTGTTCTAAGCATCACTGCCATAGAAGTTGCATAATATGTGCAATAACCCTCTTTTTTATCAAAAAGAAAATAGTCCACAAAATCCCTGTCCAATGGCACGTTTTCAGGACTTAACGTATATGTATGGTTTTGCCGCAAATATTTTTCTATGGCTACTGTTTTTTCATAATCATTCCTGAGCCCTTTGGTTATCTCATGTGCCAGCTCACTTATCCTTGCTGGTATATTATCCGGTAATAAAGTGTATATGCTATATATTTCTTTTGAGTCTTTGTTCAAAACTTCTATTCTGTCTATTTTTCGTCCAAGTATCTCTAACTCGGACAGGATATTTTCATTATCTTCCTGAGGTCCTTTATGGCTTAAATATTCTTTTTCCATTTGTATTTGTTTATTACTAAGGATTCTGAGAGCATTTTCGTATAAATTCCCGCTATACCCCAGAGCCTTCTTAAGTAAAGTCTCTCCGTACATAGGTTGTATATACGACAAATTATAACGGTCTCCTCTTTTTAGTCTGCTGTCACATAGAATTATTCCGCCGTCAAGCTCATAAACCGGCATTATATTGCCATTAGCCAGCCTTACCGGCATAATGGGTTTAAGAGGTAAAAATATATTATTTGTTATCATGTTCCTGATCTCAACTTCTATAGAATATGAGGGAAATAACAGCATATCAAGTTCGCCGCTCGCAAGGCTGTTCAAAAATTGCTTATCATCTTCTGATTCATATTTGAATATCTCATCAACAGGTATATCAGACCAACCATTACGTGTTTCATTGATATCTTTATCATTTACATTTTGAGCTAGAGCATTTGATCTTGTCCATGTACTGTCTTCATACCAAAAATATACCGCACCTCTCAAATAAGTTCGATTTTTTGTTTTTACTTTAAGAACTTCAATGTTGCTAGGACTTACCGGTCCACCTAAACGCTTGGTTTTTTCATTACTGAAGCCGATAGAAGAAAGACTGAAATTTTCAAGCTCAATATAATTAAAACGCTGTTCAAAGTAGGTGAAAACATTGTTTATTCTATCGTCCAGCCAGGGCCACTGGATTGGATAATCACTCTTGGGTATAATAAATGCGATCAATACTGGAATTAGCACAACCGGTACGGTGAAAAGCAGCATCTTCCCTAACGGGAAATCTCCTGAAACTAAACCCAGCTTTAGTTTTTGCCTGTAGATTTTACTTATATATGATAAAACAGTGAGAATACAAAATATAAGAAATAATAATCTTCCTTCGATTGCAGTCATAAACCAGGAAAAAAAGAAAAGAGAAAAAACCACACCACTCAGTATATAAAAGCTGTTGTATTTATTCAATAAAAACAAAACTACGACAGAAGCTATAAGCGTTATTACTATCAGGGAAATTTCATCATAATGGGAGGTATCAGTATTTATTGGCATATTATTCGTGATTCTTTGCCACAGCCTCAATAAGCCTTCAAATTCTTTTATGACAGCTTTTAAAAATGATCCTTCTATAAAGCATAAAACAACAGTTAATGCAATAGCGATAACAAAGCTTATGACAGCGACTCTGGAGGCTGTATGAGATAAAGACAGAAGAAATACGATCCCATATATAAGCAGAGAAAAAGCAAAGAATTTAAAAAATCTCAGCCCGTCATAAATAATAGTCCCCATCAAACCTGATATGACCACTGTGTAAAATAAACCTATTATAAACCCGGAAACACCGCCCAGTTTATGCTTCAAGAACATTTGCCCCTTCCGCAGAAATATTATTTTTTTCTTCAGTCTCATAATTATCAGCCGATATAATCGAAGGCACCAGCCTATATGCATCAATATCGCTTCTCGCTAAAACATCGGATATATCCCGCCATTTCGGCTCATCAAAATCAATGCCTTCAAACTGAACAAAGTACAGTTGTATATCAAAACCCCTGTTTTTCAACTTAAGTAGCTTTTCAACAACTTCTGCATTGAGCTTTACAGTAAAAACAAACAATAGATTGCCGTACTGCTCATTTTCAATGAAATAATCAAGGGTTCGAATAAAGTCATGATCCTGGTTGAACTTTACCTCGGATAAAATATTGTATACATTTTTGAAATCGAGTGGCGAAGAAGCTCTTATTGTTTGAGGTTCTCCTTTAAAGAAACATAATTTGAGTGACATATTTCGGTTCAGATGATGGTTTATATTGGAAACAAGCTCTTCAATAAGGCAGTCTTCCCTTAAGAGTGAAGGTTCATCAAGCAAATCATGCTTATGCAAATCCAGTATGAACATAGAATCATTATCCTGTTCATTTCTCGTTTCTTTTACCATGTATTTATTGAGCTTGGAGGAAACCTTCCAGTGTATTTTCCTGTAACTGTCCCCATAAGCATAATCCCGTATATTTACAAGCTCGTCATTACCCGTTTCAATATGCTCTCTTGTACGGGAGCCTTCTGTAATTCTTGAGATAGGATCTCCAAGAGAATGTATCTCAACGATCCTGGGTCTTACCAGAATACTCTTCTTATCAATAGGATATATGGTAAAAGTAAATAATCCCAATAAATCGCTTAACTCTATAGAGCTCACTCCTATGTCATAGAGCCCCCTGTAGTATAAAGGCATATCATAATCAAAATCTCGTTTAGAAAATGGAGGTAATGACAATCTCATGCTTTTCATTTTTTTGCATAATACCTGTCCTTCAATATACATATTTACAGTAATATATGGAATATAAAAAATCGAAGCGTTTTCCAGATGCAGCTTGTATTGAGCACAAGACCCCTTTACAAAAATCCTTCCATTTAATTGCTGGCTGACTTTAAGCTGAACATATATTACGACAAGATGTAATAACGATATTACGGGTAATGCAATGGATAAATATAAAAGCATGAACGGAAAAAACCCCCCGAAAAAGTAGGCATAAACCAGACATGCTAACACTGCGAGACAATAACGGATGATATTTGACTCTCTGTTGAATTTTTCTTTTTCTGATATAGAAAGACTCTTTAAACCCATCTGGATATTTTCCTTCGTCGGATTATACTTATACCTTAGCTTTTACAGGAATAATCTGGCGTTTGATTATTTCATGAATTATATTCTCATTCGTTATTCGCTTGATTTTGGCTTCCTGTTTAAGCATAAGCCTGTGACTCAGTACTGGTACCGCAAGATCCCTTATGTCCTCAGGAATGACATAATCTCTCCCATCATAGGCAGCTGATGCCTGGGCAGCCCTGAACAAGCTTATAGACGCACGGGGGCTGCAGCCTAATGATACCTGTTCGTGTCTTCTGGTTGCTGAAATCAAATCAACAATATATGAAGCAAGGCTTTCATCTACTCTTACATTTTTAACAAACATCTGAAGCTCATTTAATTCCTCCAGTGATGCTACCGATTCCAATACATGCAGCGGGTTATTTTTTTGGAATCTAAAAAGTATGCTTGCTTCTTCAGCTTTGGTCGGGTACCCTATTGATATTTTCATTAAGAAACGATCCAGCTGTGCCTCGGGCAACGGATAAGTTCCCATATATTCGACGGGATTCTGGGTTGCGATCACCATAAAAGGCTTTGGGAGCTTATATGTTTTTCCGTCTACAGTTACCTGCTTCTCTTCCATAGCCTCCAGCATGCTTGCCTGAGTCTTGGGCGAAGTTCTGTTTATTTCATCAGCCAGAATAATATTGCTCATAATATTCCCGCTTCTGTATTCAAAATCATTTATTTTTTGATTGTATATCGTAAAACCTGTAATATCTGATGGCAGAATATCAGGTGTGAACTGGATACGATTAAAGGAAAGCCTGACAGATTTTGCCATGGCGTAGGCCATTGTTGTTTTACCTATACCGGGTACATCTTCCAGGAGAATATGCCCTTCGGCTGCCAGTGCAATGACCATGAGCTTGGAAGACATCTCTTTCCCCACTATAATTTTTGACATGTTTTCTACGATTTTTCTCATTATGTTGTTTTTGTTATCATTCATAATATACCTATACACCGCTTGCGCACAAAACCTATGGGAAATATATATTCCGCTTCAAAGTTCAGACAGCAAGCCTGCAGGCTGCATGAATAGCCCGCCTGTTCCCCTTTCCCGTATCATTCAACTCTCAGCCAGAACTCCTTAAAATTGTATATATATATTCTACCAGTTCCATTTATTAAGGTGAAGCAATAAAATTGCTTTTTTTGTCATTTTTTTATTGTTTATTTTGTTCAATATAACTACAAACAATTAAGGCTCCCGGAAATCTTCCGGGAGCCTTGGTGCGAAAGGCGGGATTTGAACCCGCACGCCCTTGCGGACACTAGAACCTGAATCTAGCGAGTCTGCCAATTCCACCACTTTCGCATGAATTAGCGCATAGATTAGTATACATGAAAAATGCCCTGGAAACAAGCCCGAAATTGAAAAAATCGTTTCCAGGCTTATATTGCCATGCATACATATAAATAGCAGGTTCACCGAGTTTAATAGAGATTGGGTTGGTAGGTCACCTCTAATATTGTTTGAATGTCATTCTTACCGTAACTAAGCCTATTCTTAATCAATAAATACAGCAGAGTACCAATTTGTAGTTTCAGACATATCTTTTAATGTATCAATGGGAAGGCCGAATTGCCTTACTGTTTTGAACACATCAATTCCTACACTGTGAAAAGCAGGTCTGGCTTTTTTCGGATTGGCACACTTTGCGCCTGAAAAACCTGTGCACTTTTCGCAGCAGGCGCAATCGCTCATGGAAAAAGCAAAATAGTAGCCGTCCAAAAAGGCCTGCCGTTCTATTTCAAATGATACATCCTGCGAGATTTTCTTATCGGTGGAATGAATTATTATGCCTCGTCTATATTTTTTCAGAACCTTTTCATATTCCCATGGCATCAATGAGCCTTTTCTCGATGGACAGGTATGGCCAAAGCCCCAGTCAGAACAGCCAAACATGCATTTCAGAATAGTTCTTGAGTCAAACGCAATCTGGTCTGTCGCGAACTCTACGGCATGATCAGCACCCAATTCAAGGGCTAGTTTTATGTACTTATCCAAATTCATGTGTTCCTCCAATAAAACGGGCGCGCATTGCGCGCCCCTATGCTTGATATTAAATGTCATTCTGTGCAAGTCTCCCGGCTATTACGGACTTACGCTTTCAATTATATTAACAACTGCGTCATGCAGGAATTCTCCCTCCTGCAGTTCAACCAGACAGAAGAAAAAGAATCCTGCCAAAGCCAATAATACCAGTATAACTGTCGGAAGCGCTTTTAATTTTCTCATGGTAAGCTTTAAGCTTAAAGTATATATAAGGGCTGCTATTGCAGCAGTGAAGAGCGCTATTCTCTGGGCATCTTCGGTGAACCTCGGATAATCATAAGTTGGATGGACAAGTAAAAAGTATGCCCAAACGCCTACAGCTACCAATAGAATAAACCACAAAGCTGTAAAAATCCAAGGAAATTTTTTCTTTTTTACTACTTCAGTCTGAGGCTGAGTTCCACTGGTTTGTACTGATTGAGGATAATATGGCGATTGATACTGCGGCTGCGGTTGTGGTTGTGCTGCCGGCTGAGGTTGTACTGCCGGTTGTGGTTGTGCTGCCGGCTGAGGTTGTATTGCCGGTTGTGGCTGTTGTATAGGTTGCTGTACCGGCTGAGTATATGTATTCTGAGGTTGTTGAGTTGCTGGTTCAGCAGTTTCAGATTTAACGGGAGAATCAGTTTCAGCTATTATTGGTTCTGTAACCGATTCATCAATTTTCTCAGCATCAGATTCTGAAATTTGATCTGCCAGTTCGGTTTCTTCAATTGTTGTTTCATTTATTGGTTCGTCATTTGTTATCTGCTCTTCTTCAATGGCAGATATATCGCTGGTGATATTCTCTTCACTGACCTGCGCATTTATCGGCTCTTGTTCCTTTTCTTCAGGTTGTGGAACAGATTCAGGCACCGACACAGGTTCTTGCTTTTGACCGCATTTAGAACAAAATAGCGCAGTCATGGATAGCTTGTTACCACAGGAATCACAGAACTTGAAATCGCTCATGATAAACCTCCTCAAAAATTATTGGTGCGCTAAAAAAATTGTATCATTTTATACAGCCTTATTTCAACCAATATTTCCCTTAGCCTTCACGTCATAATTTTAGAATTAATTATTATTTTTCATCATTTTAAATTACTGCTGTAAATAAATAAACATTTACATGAACGAAGCGGTTTTATAAAATTAGCGGTAAGATTATTTTCTTAACTCAATAAAAGATATGTCGGGTCTGTTAAAAATCCTTATGTTTATGACCGAATAGCCTAAACCGCGATTTACTATCATTTTTGAAGACTCAATCTCAAACAGCCCCGCATCGTACTCCGGGAAAAAAACCCTTTCCGGTGAAAGCAGACCGCCCTTAAATGGCACCTGGATTATTCCTCCGTGTACATGCCCCGAAAGAATCAAATCGGCTCCCCATGAGGCGTATTCTCCAAAATATGCCGGGTTATGCGCAAGCAGGATATTGAAGCTATTTCCCCTCTTTCCTATTACTGCTTCAATATATGACTTTGTTAAGGATAAATTTTCGTCATAATATTCCGTATCTCTTCTTGAATAATGGTACAATTCCAGAGTAAGCCCTGATAATGTTATTTTGCTTGATCCTCTTGTTATGGTTGTCTTTTCATTGTCCAAAAGAACAACCCCTCTATCCTTAACCTTCTGTATGAAGTCATAGTAATCGACCCTGGTATCACCGCTGTCATTGATCCATTTAGCTATCTGCTCATGATTTCCCAGGCACATATAAACAGGGCAGGCATTGTCAAACTGATCGAGAAAATCTATAAATGCTCCTCCGTCATCAACGGTTGAACTTAACATATCTCCTGTAGCAAAAAGTATGTCGGGCTTTAAAGCCCTGATCCTTCTTGCAAGCACAGAATTCTTGCTGCCAAAGGTTTTCCCGTGCATGTCGCTTATCTGGACTATTTTAAAACCGTTGAACTCATCAGGAAGACTATCATATTTCAATGAATATTTTGTTACCTTAAGGGTATCATTCTGCCAATACAAAAACAGTATGATGAATATTAGGATCGATATTATATAAACCAATATCTTAACTTTTTTATTTTTCTTAAACATATATAACCTCAAACAGTATAATGAGTAAATCCAAAATAGCCGTACGCATATAAATTACTTAATTCAAGTTAACATATGTTATGATTCTTAGTCAACAAAGATACTGATATCATGGTATAATCGTTATGGAGAATAAACAAGGGAGTGATAAACATTGATGGAAGGCTTTAAATTGATTAAGGCTGATGAAATCCAGGATAATCCGTTTAAATTGATCGGGAATGACTGGATGCTGATCACAGCAGGTACCCCGGACAACTACAACACTATGACAGCAAGCTGGGGTGGTATGGGTGTTCTATGGAATAAAAATGTTTGTTTCATTTTTGTAAGACCCAGCCGATATACTTATGAATTCATGGAAAAGAACCAAACCTTCTCTCTCAGCTTTTTCACCGAGGAGTGGCGAAACGCATTGAATATATGCGGCACAAAGTCAGGAAGAAATATCAATAAAGCAAAAGAGACAGGGCTTGAGCCTGTTCCCGGAAACCACCATACTACAGGCTTTGCCCAGGCAAAATTAATAATTGAATGCAGAAAACTTTATTTCCAGGATTTGATCCCAGAACAGTTTTTAGATTCTTCAATAAATAAATGCTATATTGGCGGAGATTATCATCGGGTATATGTCGGTGAAATATTGGCAATCAACGTAAAATAAATGCTTTTTTCCTTTCCAGCATCTCATCCAAACGTTCAATATACTGAGCGACCTCTTTGACATTATAGGTTCGCTCAATTTTTTTGCCATCATGAGAAACAAATTTTGATATTGCACCGGCTCCCATTGCGATAATTGTCTGAAATTCTTCCATGGAATTGATATTATAAATGCATTCAAGTCCCGGCTTTGCATAGCCTGTATTTTCCAGGTTGGCAAGTATGTTCTTTTGTCTGTATAAATAGTATGGTCTCATACCCATTTTTTCTGCTGAGCGCCTTGCAGCTTCTGTCATAGCCTCTACAACATTGTCTGATGTAAGCTGAAACGAATTTATATTTTCATGAAGCCTTGAGGCTCTTTTTACCGCCATTGTATGGACCGTCAGGCTATCGGGAGCCATTTCTTCTATTCTCTCAAGGGTATATTCAAACATCTCTTCATCTTCATTCGGAAGACCTGCTATAATATCCATATTTATATTATTAAAACCCATTTCTCTTGCCATCAAAAATTTGTTACTGATATCACCGGGAGTATGATTTCTCCCTATTGTCTTTAATGTTGCGGCATTCATTGTCTGAGGATTTATGCTAATTCTGGTTATATCATTATTTTTTAAAATTTTTAGCTTTTCCTCGGTGATCGTATCAGGCCGCCCTGCCTCAACTGTAAATTCTATATTTTTAATATGAAATGTTTCGTTTAAAATCTCTAAAACTCTGTTTAAGCTATAACTGTCAAGCGACGTGGGAGTTCCTCCTCCGACATATACCGACCGAACAGTAAGATTTTTATTTTTGGTTATTTGTCCAACAAAGCGGATCTCTTTTTCAAGAGCTTTAATATAATCCGGGATCAATGGTTTAAACACCCCTGTGGGGTATGAAGTAAAGGAGCAGTATAAACATTTGCTGGTACAGAAAGGTATACCCACATAAAGGTGAATGCTTCTTGCATCGGTTTTTGTATATGGTATTTCTGCATTTGCCACATCAGAGAGCAATCCGGCCTTATCCCGGTTCATTGCGGTTGCTTTTACAAGCATTTTGATCGTATCTTCTTTACTCAGCCCATCTCTTATACATCCCATTGCAAGCTTAACAGGCCTTACCCCTGTTAAAGAACCATAGGGAAGCTGTTTTCCGGTGACCTTTGATAAAACCTCAACAATAAGAGCGCCAGCAAGTATTTTTTTGCTTTTTAGGACCCTGCCTCCAGGTTGGTTGATTTCACTTTCGGAAACAGTTACCGAACTTGAATAATCAGGCTGTATTCGTGTGGAAGAAAGGTTTCTAACAACATCGTATCCTTCCAGATGGGAATAGTATTCGACCTTGCATTGCCATATGTCTTCATTTTTTACCTTTATAAACAATACAGAACCGGATATGGATTCATTTTCAGGATAAAACATGAAATAATCATCCTTAAAAAAAAGGCGTAACAGCAGCCACGCCTCATATTCCATGTCTATGCCGTCTATAGCTATCCAAAGTCTCGTCGGATCAGACATAAGGATTGTTCTCCCTTTCAAAGGCAATTGTTGTTGAAGGTCCATGTCCCGGGTAGACCACAACATCATCATTCAGTGTATATAAACGATTTTTTATGGAACTTGAAAGCTGTTTGAGGCTTCCTCCGGATAAATCGGTTCTGCCTATACTAAGTTGAAACAGTGTATCCCCTGTAAACAGCATTTTATCACATAGCACCGATATACCACCTGGAGAATGGCCCGGTGTATGGATTATTTCCAATACGTCATCTCCTAAAGGAAGCTTGTCGCCGTCTTTTAGATGATAATCCGGAGGAAAGTGCAATAAATCAATATCAAAACCGAATAAGTCATACCCGTTTTTAACAGGGTCCGAGTATAATTGCATATCGTCCTTATGAATGCAAAGAAGAGCGTCGGTCTCATTCTTTATCTCCCCTGCGTAAAGTATATGGTCAATATGTCCATGGGTCAGGATGATATATCTTGCATTGAGATTTCTTTCTCTAAGCACTTTTAATATATCTTTCGGTTTGTTGCCGCAATCGATGATCGCGCAATCATTCCTGCTTTCAACAATATATGTGTTGGAGCCGAACACTCCGTTGGATAAAATCGTAAGTTCCATTTTACTCATTCCCTAAAAAGTTTTTTTACTGTCTATAAGCAAAGTTACCGGTCCGTCATTTATAAAATCAACTTCCATTTCAGCCTGAAAAACACCCGATTCAACTTTTAAACCATAATCCATCCTTAGCAGATCCATGAATCTCTCATACATATCCTGAGCCTTCTCAGGTCTGGCAGCGCTTGAATAACTGGGACGCCTGCCTTTTCGGCAATCACCGTAAAGAGTGAACTGGGAGACCACAAGAGCTTGTCCTCCTATATCAAGCACCGATAAATTCATTTTATCCTCAGAGTCCTCAAAAATTCGTAGATTCGCTACCTTCTCGGCCATATATTCCAAATCCCTGATTTCATCATCTTCGCCTACACCCAGAAGCACAAGGATCCCTCTTTCTATTTTACCGGTTACACTACCGTTGACCCTAACTTCCGCACGTTTAACACGTTGAACAACAGCTCTCATACGATCCTCCGCATCGTTTCGCAGTATTTTTTATTTACTTGTTTCTCGATATTTCAAATACATCTTTTATACGGCTCATTTTAGCTATTATTTTATCTAACTGCTCGGTATTATTTATTTCAAGAGTCATGTGCATCAATACCGACATTTCTTTATTCGTTCTTGCATTTATTGCTCTTAAAGGAATCCTGGACTCACCTATGGCATTTGTGATCTCAACAATAAGTCCTGTTCTGTCATGTGCCTTAAGCGTAATTTCCGCCAAATAAGATACATTCGGCGATACGCTTTTGTACCAGTAAACCTCTATTAGCCTTGCATCTCCGTCAATTATTGTATTTCGTACATTAGGGCAATCTCTTCTGTGAACGGAAACTCCCCTGCCCCTTGTGATATAGCCGATTATCTCATCGCCGGGAACCGGATTGCAGCACCGGGATAATCTGACTAAACAATTATCTATACCCTTTACTATAACACCGCTTTCAGGTATGTTCTTACTCTTCTTTTTCTTTTCCTTTTCAATCTGGTCGAGAAGTACCTTTGTTTGCTCTTCAGGTGGCAGACTTTTTCTATATTCATCTTTAAGCCTTGTTACAATCTTTTTGGCTGTTATCGCCCCAAGCGCTATAGCTGCGTAAAGATCATCAACACTATGGAAATTATATTTTTTAAGGATAGTATCAATAAAGTCGCTTTTAATGACTTGATTCACTGTAAGGCCGTTCCTTTTGACTTCCTTCTCAAATAAATCCTTTCCATGCTCTACATTTTCTTCTCTTTTTTCTTTCTTGAACCATTGATTGATCTTACTTCGCGCCTGGGAAGTCTTGACTATTTTGAGCCAGTCCCTGCTGGGTCCGTTGCTGGCACTGGATGTTATTATCTCAACAATATCACCGTTTTTAAGTTCATAATCTAATTTTTCAATTCTGCCGTTAACCTTGGCACCTATCATTCTGTTACCGACAGCACTGTGGATTAAATAAGCAAAATCTATAGGGGTGGATCCAGCCTTTAGGTTTTTAACATCTCCCTTAGGCGTGAAAACAAATACTTCATCGGTAAATAAATCAATTTTAAGGTTTTCCATGAATTCATCAGGGTCTTTAGCATCTTTCTGCCATTCGATCATTTGCCTTAGCCATGAAAGCTTCTCGGCATATGATTTTTCACCATATCCGCCTTCTTTATATTGCCAGTGGGCGGCTATACCGACTTCAGCTACTCTATGCATTTCCCATGTTCTGATTTGGATTTCGAAGGGGATCCCCTCCGGACCTATGACTGTTGAGTGAAGTGACTGATACATATTTGGTTTAGGCATCGAAATATAATCTTTAAAACGCCCCGGCAAGGGTTTAAACATCTCATGCATGAGTCCTAAAACAGTGTAGCAATCCTTTACAGAATTGACAATCAAACGTATTGCAAATAGGTCATATATTTGATCGATAGTTTTATTCTGAGTAGTCATTTTTTTATATATGCTGTATAGGTGCTTTGCTCTGCCTTCTATTGATGCGTCTATGTTTACTTCGGCAGTTTTTCTCCTTACATCCTCAATTACGTTATTAATGTATTCTTCACGTTCTCTGCGTTTTTTTGCGATTTTTTCAACAAGGTCATAATAACTCTTTTCATCGGTATATCTGAAGCTTAAATCTTCCAGTTCGCCTTTGATTTTATGGATACCAAGTCGGTGAGCCAGGGGGGCATATATTTCCATGGTTTCGCGTGCCTTTTGCTCCTGTTTGTCCTTGGACATAAACTTTAGGGTTCTCATATTATGAAGGCGATCGGCAAGCTTTATTATAATCACTCTGATATCTTTTGCCATAGCTAAAAACATTTTGCGGAAATTTTCTGCCTGAATTTCCTGCTTTGTTGTATATGGTATTTTTGTAAGCTTTGTAACGCCTTCAACGAGTTCGGCAATTTCTGATCCAAATTCCTTTTTAATACGCTCATAAGTAAATGTTGTGTCTTCTATAGTATCGTGAAGGATCCCGGCAGCGATCGAGCTTTCATCCATTTCGAGCTCAGCTAAAATACACCCAACCTCAACAGGATGGATGATATACGGGTCTCCCGAAACTCGTTCCTGACCTTCATGAGCTTTGGTAGAAAGATTATAAGCTTTCTCAATCAGGTCGAAATTCGCATTCGGATTGTATTTTTCAATTTGCCCCTTAAGTCTCATGAACTCGTTAATCATTTTCTCACCAATCATTCCATAGAAGCTGCCGTTTCATGAACCCAATCCAAAATTTCCGAATCCTTAAGATCAACTTTTGTTGCTTCATCAATTAAATTGACCCTGTAAGAACCATCTGCTTCAAGGCTTAATTCCAATAGTCCCAACTCATCAAAAACCAGCAGTGAAACAAAAAATTTGAAAAAATTAATATTACTTTTTGTCTCTTTTGCAAGTATTCTGGCATGTACAAACATATCGGGAACAGATAAAGAATCTGATATCCTCCGCCGTACATATTTGTATATGACTGCAAGGATGTCCCTTTTTACTACAATATCGTCAAAATTGATCGTTTCATCAATAATCCTATTATAAAGCCATTTTTTATCGCAATCAAGACACTCGACGCCCAGAGCGACTTTATACAGCAGTTGGTTTCTTTTTATAACCGTTTCTGTAAGTCTGATGTCAAGAAGCTTTATTTGCAATGACTGTATTCCTCTGAAATCATTTATCTCTTGAGTAAAAACTATGTCTGTTTTATCGCCGATAAATAAGCCTCTTTCAAGATACCCCTTTCCAAAATAAATACCCTCGATATTTTGCCCTTCAATATCAAAAGTAAGCTTAAGATGCTTACCGTCCCCTATAGTTTTTTTCCCGAGAAGTATCGCGCCCCTGAAACAGAAAACAGGCATCGGGTTGCCTACACCAAAAGGTTTCATATATGTGATCTGTTTTGCTGTTGTTAAATTTATATCAACACCTTTGGCTTCAAAATCGATTTGAATTTCCGGAATAAGCATTTCATCAGTTATTAGCTTATCGGCATAATCATTTATTCTGTTTCGGAACAACGGAAGTTCTTTAGTATAAATCTTTAGTCCTCCGGCCTGTTCGTGCCCTCCGTATTTAACCAAAATATCTGATTGTGCTTCCATGGCTTTATATAGATTAAAGCCTTCAATGCTTCTTCCAGATCCGACAGCATAGCTGTCGGACTTTTCGTCTTCTATAGAAAATACAAAGGCTGGTTTGTGGTAACGATCCACAAGCTTTGAAGCCACAATTCCTATAACACCGTGATGCCAGCCCTTGTTATATACGACAAGAACCTTCTGCTCCTTATATTCAGCATCGTTTTCAATAATTTTTACCGCTTCTTTATAAATTCCATCCTGTATCTGCTGCCTTTCAGCATTGGATCTGCTGAGAAGAATTGCCAGCTTTTCGGCCTCAGCTTCGTTTTCAGTCGTAAAAAGCCTGACTGCAGTACTTGCATCCCCCATGCGTCCTGCGGCATTTATTCGCGGAGCAAGTATAAAGGACAGTCTGTATGAATCAACGATCCTGTCATCAGGCAAGGATACCTTCAACAAAGCTTTCATGCCTGTGCATGGATTTGAAGTAATCTTATCTATTCCGAAGCGGGCTATTATTCTGTTTTCACCGGTCAATGATACAATATCGGCAATTGTAGCAATGGCTGCAATATCAAGGTACTCTTCAAATATCTTCGGTTTACCCAGTCTTATACCGAGCGCATGAACCAGCTTAAGAGCTACACCCGCACCACAAAGATTTTTAAAGGGGTATTTGCTCTCCGGAAGGTGAGGATTCAGAATAGCCAGAGCCTTGGGCACCAGATCCATGTTGCATTGATGGTGATCGGTTATTATTATGTCAACAGTCTTCCCTTTAAGAGCACATTTCTCGTATATGGATTCTATCTGTAAGCGTCCTGAGATACCGCAGTCTACAGTTATAACCAAATCAAGATCATTGTTGCTTATGTAATCGACTGCTATATCGGAGATGCCATATCCTTCGTCGATCCTGTCGGGGATATAAAATTCAGGCTGTAAATTGAATCTATTGAAAAACCTTAATAAAATAGAAGTCGCTGAAACGCCGTCGGCATCATAATCTCCGTATATCAGTATTTTTTCTTTCTTTTCTATTGCCGATATTATTCTGTCAACTGCAATATCCATACCCTCAAGCAAAAAAGGGTCATGCATATCCTCAAGGGTCGGCCGCAAAAAAGACTCAATATCTCTTTGGTTTATTAAGCCTCTTTGCGCCAGCAACTTTCTGATTATCCCCGGTATCTCTTTGTTTTTTGAATCGTTAATGCCGGTAAAACTGGTTTCGGTATTGATTGTCCATCTCTTTCCATTGCCAAGATAGAAGTTTTCCATAGGCTTTTGTCCTTATAAATTAATTTGTCGATTGTGGTTCTGGTCAATGATCCTGCTTTAATAACAAAGCCCGAAGAATTGCTCCGGGCTTTGTTATTTATTAAAATTTTATTAAGGCCATTTTTAGGGTCGACAAAATATCCCTTATTTTGTTTTCCTTTTCCTCGCAGCCTCGGACTTTTTCTTGCGTTTCACGCTGGGCTTGACATAGTGCTCTCTCTTCCTCACTTCAGCGAGAACGCCTGCCTTCGCACATTGTCTCTTAAATCTTTTCAGCGCACTGTCAAGGGATTCGTTCTCCTTAACTCTTACTTCAGACACATCTATCC
>JAAYNO010000057.1 GCA_012520855.1 Clostridiaceae bacterium
ATCACTGGTGAAAAACGACTTCTCTCAGATGAATAAGACTAAGCAAAAGGTATAATAAGAGGGGGCTAAAAGGAGGGTTCACTTAGGGATTGAAGAAAAAAACTAAGTGAACAGCTTCAAGCGGGGCAAAAAAGGACCAGTCACAATCAAGAGTATGTTCTTGAAATGACTGGCCTTTTCTATTATATTTCTATCTATAAGTTATCGATTATTTTTAAGTTGACTGTATCGATTTAATGAGAGATGTTACTGCTGCTACCTTGCTGGAAGAAACGCAGCTGATTTCGGATATGATACAGCAGAGCACTTACGAGAATGCCCTCGTCGCTCTGGACCAAGCTGAATTCCAGAAACGTTATGACAGCCTGACGAACCGGTTCGATACGGCAAAGGAGCACTTGGAGACGGTCATGGTCCAGCTTCAGCAGATGCAGCTGTAACGAGCCGGTATTGAAGTCTTCCTAAAGTTTTTACAGAGCTAGCGGATACGCTCACCGAGTTAAAGGACGAAAACTGGCATGCGCTGGTAGACTGCGCCACGGTCTACAGCGCCGACGATATCCGCATCACCTTCAAACACGGACAGGAAATACAGGCATAACTCTATAGTCCTCACCACTAGTTAACTGCGAGCGGTAAGGCGTTTCTGTGCTTATTCAGATTTCTGCTGTCCTGATTTTTCCAACTTCATTTCAAGTGGAGCAAGAAATGCCTGTTGCCATTCAATAAAGCGCTTTGATGGTTTCTTGGCTCGTTTTTTCCACTGTTCTAAATGAAGAACATAATCATCGCTTTTCAGTTCATTTGCATCGTCTCGTACCTTATATGCTAAGTCGTTACACTCGACACAGAAGTTAAGTTGTCCATTCTTGGTTTGTATAGCAGCAAATGATTCAAATAGTTTTTTCTTTCTTCTGCAGCAATCACACACCATAAGCCAGCTCTCCTTCCAATACAATCGTGCTAATGGAATTTCCCATTTCTATCTCATCGTCGATACCGATAATCTTGCGTTTCTTTATAATACTCTGGATTTTAGGCTTCAAGTAATCTATAACATCCTGCTCTTGATGTTCAGATTTAAGCAGGTCCTGCTGAAGTGCTCTCAACATTTTTTCATCATTGTCTAATAAAGCGATTACTTGATCTTGTTCATCAGCGGTCAGCACATGGTCAATAAACTGATTGAGAAGGATAGCGTTAAATAAACGGGCGGTGATTATTGCGTCATCCTCGTGCAAAAGATTCCCTATTGTTTTTACCGCTATACCACCAAGCGCACCTCCTATAAGGCCTGCACAAAGCCCTATTGCGGAGCCAACTTTTTTACTTATTTTCTCACCAACCGTCTTTCCAATTACTGCTCCCGCTGACGTAGTAGCTGCGATACTGCATAAGAAAGAAGCCGCCAATGACGTCATATTCTTCAAATACTGAGATCCAGAGATTTTCCCGCTGATGGCTTTGTATGTATCTGGCACAGTGAAAGCAAAAAACATTATGCCTTGAGTGATAGCTGTTGAACCAAAGAACTTTGCAAAGCTCTTCTGTGCTGCCGCTCCATAAATTGCTTTTTTACCTGCAAGCGCCCTAAATGCGTTAACTATCTCCTGTACAAGTTGTGGGCTAAGGATCTTGCTAATCTCTGTGGCCAGAGGGTTTAATGAGGCAGCAAAACTTGTACGAGATATCTGCGAAGCAATTATTCCTCCTGCAAACGCAAGACCATATACTTGAATGCCTGTGTACAATGCACATTTTGCTGCTTTTTTATAGTCTTTAGTTACCCAGAGCACCTGCGCAAATGCTACAACAGCAGATATTCCAAATGCAGACAAACAATTTACAGCGCCAGTAGCAACATCAAAAGATATGGATTCAATCGTTCCCGCCTTTGCAAGGTTAAGTGCTTGGTTATATGTTAATTTTCCTTTCCTGATTATGTCATACGCCATATTCGGATCAGTAACTCCCGGCACTTGACCGTTAGTTATTCTCGTCTTCATGTGCTCGATAGCCTGTGAATATTGGTCAGCAGGAACTTCTATCTTCATAGCGTTACCGGACAAGTCGTAATAGCGAAAAGTCTTTGTACCCGTCGTAGGGTCATTTTTGAAACAGGAATTGACCGAGGAATACGCTGTTTTGCAATACTTACACTGTATAGGCGATGAATTAACAATCTTGTCAGGGCCGTTTTTTGCGTTGTCTCGCCCTACTACAGTTGCCTGTTCTCCGGCAAGTTTATCCAGAATTGTACCTGCCTCTTCAGCGTATATGCCGTGACCAGTTTTCGTCTGGTCGGCTCCGTATGCTGCATTGAACATTACGCCTTCGACATTTACGGAGTTGATTGCACTAAATGTCGAATTTTCTATAGTCGCCTCTGCAAGCTCCCTTTGCTCAATAACCAGTTTCTTGTACTTACGGAACATCTGATACAGGGCTTTACTTTTGAATTGAGCAAGCTCCGTATTTCCGGCCTTAAGCGTGTATCGTGTATTCCCTTTACCAGCATCAAATGCAACGACTTCATAATCATCCGGGGAATAATATTCCCACGGAATAATCTGATAAATTACCTTGATAGGTTTGATTTTTTTCTTTGTATCGTTTTCTTTTTTCTGCTCTTTGCCCAATTCGTTATTATGCTTAACTTCGGCACGTGTGGCCTTGACAATTAAACCACGATCCGTAAGAACTATGCCAGCCGGATATCCACCAAAACTTGAAATATCAGCCCACCTAATTTTATGGTCTGTTGGGACCGGGATATACTCATGAATCTTTTTTACATTAGCCTTATCTAATTCAGTAGGTGAAGCTGGCAATTGAGAAATTAACTTATCTAAAATATCGTCAATCATTCGATTCGCCCCCATTGACTCTTCATATAATAAATTATAATGCAGGTATGTGAATAAATCTACCGTCACTTTTCTTTTGTTTGGAGATGCGCTTATACCTCAAGGAAGTGATGACCGATGGCTTCTGGATTGTAGTTATTTGCTTTGCATATTAACCGCAGGCCATCCGGAGCCAGCAGGCGTCCATTGTTACGGTCTCAGCATAGCTGTTCGTAATCTTCAATCTGCTTCCCGGTCATTTTCTGCATGGTTTCCTCCCTAAAATAAAAATAGCCGGTTTCTTCTGTAAAACCACACCCTAAACGACACCCCGATACCCCTGCGCCTATGCCGCATATCTTTGTATTAAATAGTGGGTCTTAATTTCATATACCTTGTTGACTTCAGTTTTTCCTACTAATGTTAAGTGGGTAAGGAGTTCAGAAACCTCCTGCGGCGTATAGTATTCACCACCACTTTTTCCTGCATTGGATGCATACATACCCATTAAA
>JAAYNO010000058.1 GCA_012520855.1 Clostridiaceae bacterium
AATCATAGAAATGTCAGAGCCGATAAAACCGGAAGCCTATCGTATCGAAACCGGAGGTATAGTAGGTCAAAGCTTCGGTTTGATAGCATTGGGACTTTTCAAAGATGAAGATGATGTGAAAAACAGTCCTGAACAGTTATTCGGCGCCTATGGTCCCGGTTACATCAAGTATAAGGATATGAACAATGACGGAAAAATTGACATTGACGACTACACTGCTGTGGGTGACGGTTATTTGCCTCGATTAAATTATGCCGCAAATATTCAGTTACGCTACAAGGGTCTCGACTTTTCAGTTCTGCTTCAAGGTGCCTCAATGTCGAGTGTTTATTTGAGCAATGCTGCTGTAAGGGCTTTCAGAAGTGATGGAGCTATTTCTGAGTTTGCATTAAACCGTTACACAGGACCGGAGAATTGGGCAACTGCGACCTACCCGATCCTATCAACGTTGGGTAATGACAACAACTGGCGATTGTCTACTTACTGGTTGAGAGATGCTACCTATTTACGAATTAAAAATGTGGAATTGGGTTATACTCTTCCGGAAAAGATCTCAAATAAATTGCATTTAAGTCGTATCAGATTTGTTTGCAATGCCTACAACCTGTTCTGCTTTGACTACATCAAGGATTTTGACCCCGAAGCGTCATCTTCAGGTGTTTCCGGATATCCGCAGATTAAGCTATTCAGTTTTGGATTAAATATAAATTTTTGATTAGCCTTATGACCATTATATATACTCACAATGTTTTAAATAAATTCTAAACACATGAAAAAGAAGCATATAAAACTGTTTGTCATACTCTCCGTCATGTTGAGCTTAACTTTGTCGTGCGAAAGAGCCTACTTGGAACCTTGGCCACCGGATGGAGCACGCGAACCGCAAGATGTGTGGAATTACTACGATTTTACTCGCGGCTTTTTGGATAAAATTTACGCTGACAACTTAATGGCTCCGCGCATTAATGACCTCAGTGGTTCAGGCATGCTGGCCAGTGTTACCGATGAAGCCATGCACTCCCTTCAATCGGCAAGAGTGAATCGCATAATTAACGGAGCCTGGAGTCCGAGTAACAGCGTGAACGTTTTTTTTAGCGGGAACTTTGAAGGAGAATGGCGCATACCATGGGAAAACGCCTATTTGGCAATAAGGCGTGCCAATATTTTCCTTGAAAATGTTGACAACTCAGTACTGATCGACGACATCAGCAACCCCGCAAGGCGATATGACCGCACCTTCTTTAAGGCTCAAGCCTACTTTTTAAGGGCTTATTTTCAGTTCGACTTAATGCGTCGTTATGGTTGCTTCCCTATTACTACACACAGTTTAACTCCTGACGACGATTTATATAAGCCTCGTAACACTATGGAAGAGTGTTTCCACCAAATTATTGAAGATTGCGACAAAGCCATTGAAGGTCTGCCGCTGTTGTGGGATGACAAGGAGTTTTATCGACCCAATAAAACAACAGCGCAAGCGTTAAAATCGCGCGCAACACTCTACTACGCCAGTCCTTTGTACCAAGGCGATTTCGAAAGTTTCGGACTTGCTAAAGGAGAAACCGGAGAGGTGGAGCGTTGGAAAGAGGCGGTAAAGGCAGCTCGGGTTACCATAAATGGCAATCCCTACTATGAATTAATTTCGGTTACCCGTTTCACTCCTCCATACTCTTCTACTGGCACTTATTGTCAGCGAGTGATGCAATTGCGCGGCGCAGCACAGGTGGAAATCATTTGGGGTTCGCAATCTTACGCTCGTCATGACGAAATGTATAATATGCCGACAGGCCTTCAAGGATGTTATGGGTATACCAACCCAACTCAAGACTTTGTGGATATGTTTGAGGTGGTTAAAAACTTTGGAAAATCAAATGCAACTGCAGAAAAATTTGATTGGAGCAATCCAAATCATGCAGCCAATCCCTATAACAACCGGGACCCTCGATTCTATGCATCTATAACCTATAACGGTTTGCGTTGGGGATTGTCTTCGTCCCGCCGCTTTACAATTGATACCTATGAGGGTGGAGTACACCGCGACAGACTTGATCCAAAGTCAACCAAAACAGGTTATTATTACAGGAAGGGTCTTAGTGAAAACTATTATGGACATACTACGGCATTAAGAGGTTCGTTAATGAGGCGCCTCCGTCCCGAGTATCGTGTTGCTGAAATGGTACTGAACTATGCCGAGGCAATGAACGAAGCGTATGGTCCTGAAGAGTCGGAACCCGGTGGCGAACCGTTGCGTTTGGGTAATGTAACCAATGCTTTACAAGCAGTAAACCTCGTGCGTGCACGAGTGAAGATGCCTCCAATTCCAAGCGGTTTGACGAAAGATCAGATGCGCGAAGTAATTAAGCACGAGCGTGCGATAGAGCTCTGCTTTGAGGGACATCGTTTCTACGACCTTCGTCGCTGGAAAGAGGGAGAAAAGTTGGGTGGTCCCGTTCACGGAATCCGCATTGAAGCTACAGGATTTGACAGCAACAATCGTCCGACAGGATTTACGTACACGGTAGAAAAGGTAGATGACCGCGTATGGCACGACAAAATGTATTGGTGGCCAATTCCTCACGATGAAATCGTGAAGTATGAAGGGAAGCTGAAGCAAAACCCTCAATGGTAATAACAACCAATTAAATAATTAGCTTAATACCAGATAATTATGAGAAATTTATTATTAACGCTTTTACTCTCATTGTTATTTATATCTTGTAATAAACAAGACTTTATGAAAGACAATGACAAGTCCATGGTTTATATCCCATCGTCAGGTTTTGTCCTTCGTAAAGCTTGGGAAAAGGAATCCGGAGAGTATACGATAAATTTAGGCGTTTATTGCTCGGGACTAAGATCGGGAAGCAATGGAATTTATGTAGGCTTCGAAATAGACGAATCTCTTATAGATGCGTATAATCAAGACATAGCACAGCGATATTCAGGTCAAATAGAAATGCTTCCTAAAGAATATTGGTCAATCGAATCACATGAAGTTTTCATACCGAAAGGAGATGTAGACGGCAATATTCCTATTATAATAAACACCGATAAACTCAAACAATCAGGCCTGAAATACGGTGAAATCAGATATGCTATTCCTGTGCGCTTGACTGGGAGTTCAGAGTATAAACTGCATGGAACGCCTGAGATGTTGACCTCAATTATCGGAGTTACACTGAATAAACCTATTTTTTATTTCAGGGATAATAGATTAGAGCAAAGTACCCTTGCTTCGTGCTTGT
>JAAYNO010000059.1 GCA_012520855.1 Clostridiaceae bacterium
AGCTTACCGGTACCAATTGTGTCTTGACCGACCCATAGTTCATATAGGCTGATCGGCTTCCGACTGTCAAAAGCCCGGCAGGGAGAACAAATAGCGTATCTCCTTCGGGAGTGCGGCTTCCCTTGTATTCCTGATTATATTCATAGGTATCACGATGATTATCCTGCTTATAACTTATGGATAAAAAGCGCTGAGGCTGCACAAAAGCGGAACCAAAGGGAACACCCTTGACAAGAATTGCGCCCGGTTCATTTCCCTCCTTCACATTGGGCAGCGCATAGTTTTCCTCAAGCATGAAGGTAATGTTTGACGGAAGCTCACCGCCAAAGTCATCAAACATCCATTCAAGCTGACCTGCTCCCTGGGGAATATTATCAAGAATGTAGGTATTGTACTCATCACTATACAATACGGTATCGTAGTAACAGTATTCGTCAGAATTTGCATATCCCTTCCAATACCTTGCATATATCCTTACTTTTCCGTCCGGTATATTGATTCTTACAGTCTGAAATTTTTTACCGGTGCTGATGGTGGTAAAAATCGGATATTCGCCATTGGAGGCGTCCATCTCTTCCTTTGTAACTGTATATTCCTTTGCGGGTTCAATGAGCTTTTGCTTCAGCACATTCAGCTCATAACCATAGTAGGTCTCCCTTGCGTCGCACCACCAGAGGGCATCGGGTTGCTTCAGGTTAAAAATAAGCCTGTCTGAATAGGAACTTGAATAAATTTCCGCCCCTATTTGCGTGGCATAATCCTTTAAAAACTGAAGCGGTAATGCATATTCGTTGACTCGCAGATACCAGAGCTCACCGTACAAATTTCTGGAATACTCGGTGTAATTACTGATATATTGAATACCATGCCCTCTTTTTTCGTAGTAACTGGTATCGTAGGTATAGAGCTCTTGAGAACCTAATGGATTGATGAGTGGGACAGGGATATCCCAGGTGCCAACAGCACCAGTTTCCGGCTCTTTGAGCTCTTTTCCTGTTAAGCTCAAGCCTGTTCGAAGATAATTTTCTTTGTTATTGCCGAGAAAGTATGCCATGGAATTGACGGGTATGGCATCGGGGAAAGGCGTTACCGAAGGTCCGATTGCTGTGCCATTTTGCGAAGGGGTTTCTTTTAGGCTGTTATCTGTTTCCAGATTTTCATCAGCTGGGTTGTTTCGGGAGTTGCTTAAGATTTTTGTGATCAATATTCCTGATCCTGCTACAAGTAATACTGCCAGTGCTATTATCCCGATTCTGACAAACAGATTAGATTTCCAGATAGTCTTAAAACTGTTTTTCATAAACCACCTCACGGGCCAAATATTTACATTTACAGGAGCATTTTATCATAAAGTCATATCAATTAATACTAGTTTTTATTTTAATTTTTACAACTAATAACCAATATGCAGCATTAATTTAACTGTCAGTCAGGCATCTGATAAGATAAAAAGAGAGGCATAAAAAGCTTATCTTGCCTCTCTTGTTTTTAATATACATGTCTTTTCTGGAATCTACCTTTAATCGGAAAAAAGCGGGGTGGAAAGATATCGTTCGCCGGTATCAGGCAGCAAAACAATTATATTTTTTCCTGCATTCTCGGGACGTTTGGCAATCTCGGTCGCTGCCCAAAGAGCTGCGCCCGATGATATTCCCACCAGAAGGCCTTCAGTCTTTGCCAGCTCTCTTCCTGTTGAAAAAGCATCTTCGTTCTCAACAGCAATAACTTCATCATAGACCTTCGTGTTCAGAACTTCAGGCACGAAGCCTGCGCCTATACCCTGTATCTTATGGGGGCCGGGCGTACCTTTTGAAAGCACCGGAGAACTCGCCGGTTCGACGGCTACAATCTTTATATCTGGTTTTTTTGCTTTTAAAAATTCGCCGGCTCCAGTGATTGTGCCTCCCGTTCCGATGCCTGAGACAAAAAAGTCCACCTTTCCATCTGTATCATCCCAGATCTCAGGTCCGGTCGTCGCCTTGTGCACGGCTGGGTTTGCCGGGTTTTCAAACTGGCTTGGTATAAAGGAGTTGGGGATCTCCTTTGCAAGCTCTTTCGCCTTTTCGATAGCTCCCTTCATGCCTTTTAACCCTTCAGTCAGAACAAGCTCCGCTCCATAAGCTTTCAGCAGATTACGGCGTTCAATACTCATTGTTTCCGGCATGGTAAGAATAACACGATAACCTCGGGCTGCCGCGACAGATGCAAGACCAATGCCGGTGTTGCCACTGGTGGGTTCAATAATGACCGAATCCGGTTTTAAAAGCCCTTTAGCCTCAGCATCTTCGATCATCGATTTAGCTATCCTGTCCTTTAGACTTCCCGCCGGGTTGAAGTATTCAAGCTTAGCAATAATTGCGGCTTTCAGTCCGTGTTTCTTCCCATAATTCATTAGTTCCAGAAGCGGGGTTTTTCCGATAAGATCAGTCAGACTCTTATAGATTTTTGACATGGTGTAACCTCCT
>JAAYNO010000060.1 GCA_012520855.1 Clostridiaceae bacterium
GCAATCGTAGAGCAGTTGAAAGGCATACGCTGCCCGTCGACTATCCGGCAGAAAGGCCTTAAGGTATTGTCATGTCCTGATGCAATAGGACGCTTGATTCAAAAGGTAATGAACCACAGGAACGGCAACGGCACTAATAATTTTATCCCGCAAGATATATTCAACCCCAATATACCAAAGCCAACAGCTAAAACATATGAGTCAGTTGATACAAAGAATATAAAAAACTGCCCGGAGTGCGGCTGTGAAGTCGAGCATGAGGGCGGCTGTGTGGTATGCAGAAGCTGCGGCTACTCCAAGTGCGGATAAGCAGCGGATAAAAAGGTGTGATATGCAAAAAACAGTAAATAGCATTTTTTATAATTTGAACTGCGAGATGGCCTTTTGTAATTGTTCTGCCATTTTTTCAAGGTCTTTTGCGTACTTATTAAGCTCCTCGGCCCCCTGAATCTGCTCTCCGGTTGCTGATGCCACCTCCTGAGAGGTTGCTGCAGCCTGCTGGGATACTGAAGATACACTTTCAAAGATCCTCAGGGTCTTCTTTTCTGTCGAGGTAATTTCGTTCACTGAAACCTCCATATTATTAATCTGCTCTGAAATACCATCCATAGCCGAAAGTATTGTTTTAAACGCATCGCTGGTCTCCTGGACAGCCTGTATTTGCTCATTTATTATTACACTGGCATTATTTGTAGCTTCTGTGGTTGTTTCGGCATCCTTCAGGATCTCGGTTATGATATTGGCGATCACCATTGGAGCCTCACGAGTCTTGTCAGCCAGTTTTCGAATCTCTTCGGCAACTACCGCAAATCCCAATCCGGCTTTACCAGCCCTTGCCGCTTCAATAGAAGCGTTAAGGGAAAGAAGGTTGGTTTGCTCGGCAATGCTTACGATAACACTGATAATATTCTGAATTTCCTTCATTTTCGTGTTAAGGCTATTCATATCACTGACAACCTTTTCATTGACAGTTCGGGTGGACATGGCTTTCTCTTCCAGGGCAGTCACCAAAGAAAGGGTGTTCTCACTCAATTCCTTTGTATCTCTAACAACAGTCATGACATTTCCCGTGTCTGAGCTTACCTTTTGAATATCCTGAGAAAGCTTATTCATATACTGCATGCCGTCAGAAATATCGGTTGCCTGCTCTCCTGCGCCTTTCGCTATTTCCTGGATCGTACTTGATATTTGCTCTGAAAATTCGTAGCTTCTGTCAGAAAGTGCAGTTATTTCGGTAGCGCAGGAAAGAACGGCCTGGCCTGACTGCTGGACAGTTCCTACAAGTGAACGGATCTTTGCCAGCATGCTGCTGAAATCATTAATCAGCTGTGCAATTTCATCTTTGTTTTTGTCAGTCAGATTGACTGTTAAATTACCATCACTGGCATCTTTCATGCTCCTGGTAAGCTTTTTCAGGGGATCTGAAACACCTTTTGCGATAATGACAGAAAACAGCAATGCAAGAGCAAGGCATCCAACTGTGAGCATGATTATTTGAGTGAGTATGCCAGTCGACTCTTTGTTCAGATAACTGTAGGGTATATCACCAACAAGATACCAATCCAAGGTTTTACCAAGCTTGGAAGCCGTAACAAGACTTTTATCTATTGATTTAACTAAAATGTTTTCTTTCGAATCGCTCAATTCGGGCAGCGAGGAAATCAGCTGAGCGTTATTGTATTGAGTATTAAACGTACCATCGGTACTTGATACGACCATACCCTGGCCGGTTATAATACTAAGGTTTGAGCCGGTCCCAAGATTTATATTCTTTATGGTAGCTTCACTGAAATTGGGTTCACGAATTAGGATATAGTAGACGCCTATTGGCCGGCCAGTGGCAGCCGACCCTTCTGGAATGATTTTTCTTGTCATGACCAGTGCGTTTTGGTTTTCGGAAAGCTTTTTAATATCCCAGATTGGCAGTCCATTGGTCTCAATGGCGCTATCATAAAGATAATCGATCAACTCACTGTTTTGGCTAAGCCCGGGAACAGTATCATAAGCTATTACGGTTTTATTGAACAAAATAAGCCCTGTTCCCCATAAATACTTCATAGACGAAGTTTTCTTTCTGAAAAGAGCTTGAAGGGCATTCTTTCTGACATTCTGTTCGAGTGCCTCCAGATTCTCTAGAAAATTGACATTTTGAACTTCATCCGACATTTGCATTTCCATTGATACTTTTTCGTACTCTGTAAGTAAATTCTGAATATTTAAGCCGAGCTGTCCGATTAATTGACGATTTGATATATCGATCTTTTCAGCGATTGCCCTGCTTGATGAATTGAATGATATCAAACCCGTCAGCAGTAGCGGAATGATGGATAACAACAAAAATCCTGATATTAAACGTGTTTGAATTTTAGTATTTCTCAAAAAGCTAGTCGTTTTCAAAAAATTAAATTTCATATCCGTGACCCCCCCTTGGTTATATAGCAATTTAATCTTGCTTTAGATCCTTTTTGCATATTGCTTATGTTTATTTTCCTTATTGATTTGCTTTGATCCAATCAATATGTTAACATGACGGAACAAGATTCTGCATGAAATCTCTTCATCAATATCTTCAAAATCTGTTCAGCCAAGCTCAACAGTGATGTTCAGATGCTTTTCAGGTAACGATTCAAGCATAGGCCAGGATAATTCAATATACTTGCTCCCGGTTTTCATTTCCACATTCGATCCGTTTATCGATGCCTTTCTTATGTGATAACGGCAATATTCAAGATTATCCGGGTTAGAATATTTTACTAATATACTTTTGCCTCTGAAAGTTGTTCTGCAGAAAGCTTCTCCGTTGCCGTCAAATTGTTCGGCCATCAATTTTGGTTCAATAACCAGATTTCCGCCTTTTCCCCGAATGCCATACATTTCAGTGAGGACCGTCATAAGAAGCCAGCTTGCCGAGCCGGTCAGGTAGGAGTATAAACCTTTACCTGAGGCGTTGAAATACTCGGGAATGCCCGGATAAATGCGGGACACATTTGTGTTATTAGAAAGTGTGTAAAGGGATTTAAAGATATCGTAAGCTTCTTTTACAAAGCGCCTCTTATAAAGTGCGTTCATATACATGACAGCCATATGGCTGAAGGTTGAGCCGTTTTCCTTTTCACCATAGGCAAAAGCAAAGCCTCTTCCAAAGTTTAATTGGTTTGGTCCTAAGGGGGTATTCAGTCTGTATCCCCCAGTTACAGGGTCCTTTAAATATTTTACACAGGACTTGTAAGCAGCCTCCACCTGGGTTTCGTCAGCCAGTCCAAACATGGTCGTGAATACCTGAGCGGTCAGATTCATCCTGACACCTTCAGGATATTCGCCGTCGACCCTGAGACCGTCGTTATTGTAATAACCGTTAAAGAAGCTGTTTTTATCTTTTGTTGTGAGATATTCGTTTTTTCTTATATGGTTTATGATCCAGCTGCCTTTGGCTCTCAGATCGGCTGCTAATTCTCCAATGCCTATTTGGATCTGCTTTCCGGAGATATCTTTACTTACACTCTTTAAATATGCCTTAAGAGTGTCTAGTTTATATTGGATGCTGCCATAATCAGGCTTACCGGAAATAGAATCAAGAAGCAAAGCCAGCTCTTCAAATAGCGCAACCTTGTCGAATCCAAGAATTCTGCCTGCATCTGTGATCAAGTCTGCCAACCCTATGAGATTACTTCCAAAAAACGCTGTGAAAGCTGTGCTTTCTCCTCTTTCTCTTGCCATATCCAGAGTGTCGTTCCAATCAGCGCCTTCAAGTCGGATAATATTATGTTCGCCGACATTAAAGAAGCTTGTGAGGTGCTGTACCAGAATATGCTCAAAAAGCGTCCCATAATATACGGAGCCGTCGCTGCAAGTGAGCGTAAGACCTTTTTCGTCCGACCAGTTCTCGTCTTTAACCGATGCACGGAAAATAAGAGCATCTCTGAAATAGCTCTGCTTTTCCATAAGGAGATCATAATCGCCGCTTTGGTCGATATAAAGCCTGGTGGTCAAATATGGCCAAGTGCCGTGATCCATCCAAACACGGGCTATATTGTTCCTGTCTGCTTTAAATTCTCCGGGCTGAGTACCTATGATAGTGGCATTTGTGCCATCGGCACGAACTCCTGCATAGTTATCGATCAATAACTGTCTTACATTGGAAGGATCCTGCAGTATAAGAGAAAGACAATCCTGCCAGAGATCACGCCAGCCTCTGCCGCCTTTTCCGTAATCATGGTACGGAAGGAATGAACAGCCATAAATCTTCCTGAATACAGGCTGGAGACTCACCCAGCTCATCCAGGAAGAAAAATTCTCTAGACCGGAATCAAAGGATATCCTTTGAGATAGCTCTTCCCAGAAGGCTTTATTCTCATTAAGGGCTTCAATGATCTTTTCAGAGGTGTTATATCTATCAAGCACCTGATTTACAACAGATTTATCATTACATATACCTATTATCAGGATATAATCTTTTTTCTCGCCTGGCTTGAGAATACAGTCATTAAAGCGCAATGCGGCCACATATTCCATGCCGTCAACATTTTTATTTTTGAATGCTTCAGGGTTCAAATTGCGTACGACCGCTTCAGGCCATTCAAAAGAACCTTTTTCTCCGATAAAGTCATGAACTGAGGGGAAAGCTCCTGAGGGAAGGGTACCATCGCCTTCTGTGCCAAGACTGTAGTAAATAAAATCATTATACTTGTGGCCGCGTTCATCAAATAATATCAGAGGTTTGACGGTAACACCGGCTTCGAGCCTTTCAAGGCGATTGATCAAAGACGTCACATGTCTGTGATCCCTGATATTCTCGGCTGATCTGCAATAAAGAGGAATCGAGGAGGTAGGAGTAAATACAATTTCCTGGTCATCTTGATTTGTAATGCTTACATGCATGATCTCAACCTGATCCTCATTGGAGGGAACAAAATTTATAGTCTCGCATAATATCTTATAATCGGGATCCTTATATATAAGCTTATGCCATAACGGACCTGCTTCAACTATTCTTTCTGATTTATCACGGTCTGTAAAATAGCGGCTGTTTTGCAAAGCAGAATTTCCCGTTGCAGAGAAGGGACCTTTTCCTTTGATGTTAAGCCAAAAATTTCTTGCGGATTTGGTATTATGTAGATCTTCCACAGTTACAGGCTGTGTTATGAAATGATCCTGGTCTATTTTTGTGTCTCCGTGAAGTATCGGCGTGATACAGGACATCAAGCCCGACTCATTGCAGAGCGGGAAATACAATTCATGGATATTTGCAGGGTTGTAAAGACGAAATACACCGTTCTTGCCAATATACTCCAAAGTGTTTTTCATTGTCCTCATAATATGATACCTTTCCAAATACATAAAAATAGTTTTTTATTTATGGTGATTATTTGTCTGTGGAACGATATTAAGCTTCTGCATTTCCATTGCGAATTTTTCAGGGGTTATCTTTCCCGCATAAATGTCGGTTACAAGTTCTATATGGGTTTGCGCATCTGAGCCGGTTAAAAATGTATCCCAGGCCAACACAAAGCCCTCGCTGTCTTTTATCAGATCCGAGATCTCAGTTGCCAGAGGACTTATCTCCGATCTGTCTACATCGACTTTCCAGGCAGGAATCCCAGCGCCCGCAAGATAGCTCTCCCTGCTTAAATTCTGGCAGATCTCGACCATAGCAGTTACAGCCTCATTTTTATATTGAGTTGAAGAACTTATCATAAAATTGTCAATAGCTCCTCCGAGAAAACCGTTTCGATCACCTTTGGCTCCCTCGATATAGGGAAAGTTTTTAACCACGACTTTACCCTTTACAAGGGAATTCGGCCTTTCCATGGTACCAGCCGACCAGCTTCCGCAATAATACATCGGTACCCTGCCTTTTATAAAAGTATTTTCAGCTTCATACTGGGTCAACTGACTGCTGCCGCTGTGAAATGCGCCCGCTTCAACCAGCTCGGCAAGTTTTTTCGCCGATTCTATAAATTCGGGCTGATAAAATGTGATCTCTTTATTTAGTGCGGATATAGTTTTTTCAATACCTGCCGTTCTGATGGCCAAAATGTTCTGGTAGAATATACCCGGCCAACCATCCTTTAAGCCTACGGCCATAGGTGTGATATCATTTTCTTTAAAAATCCGGACAGCTTCAAGAAGTTCATCAAATGTATCGGGAATTTTTACATCATACTTATCAAACAGCTCCTGATTACAGTAAAAAATACCCGCGATCATGAAAGTGGGGAGGGCGTATATTTTACCCTCGTAAGTAAAATTCTCCAGGCTTCCCGGAACCATTTTATCCAGGGTTTCTTCATCAAGATAATCGTCTAAGGCCAAGACTTTTCCGGCACTAACAAAAGGTTTGGCAAATCCTGCACCCCAACTGAAAAAGATATCGGGGGCCTCATTTACTGCGACTGCTGTACGAATCCTAATCTTATAAGCTTCGCTTTCCGCGGCTTCAGCTTCGATCTGAATATCGGGGTTAGCCCTGGTCCATTCTGCTAAAACCTTTTCAAATGGCCTTTTGTTAGAATCCGAGTCGGTCACCCAGATGTGCCAGAGCTTAAGTTTGATCTTTTCATTGCCTGGTAAATCGGTGTTCATCGTATCAGTAGCTGGCGCAGCCGAATGACTTGCCAAAGAATCTGAAGGCTCACAAGCAGCAGAGGATACCGTCAAAATAAAAATCAAAATCAGTATTAAGAATTCTTTTAATTTTTTCATTTTCGGCACCTCCTGCTGTGTAATTATGCAATCATGCCTTTATACCACCAGCTACTACGCCGTCAATGATATAGCGCTGCAAAAAGGCATACATAATGATCAGTGGTGCGGCAACCATGATAAGGGCTGCCATCTGTTGTGTCATATCCACCTGATATTGGCCCCTGAAGACATACAAACCTCTGGTTATAGGATATAATTTTTTATTTGACAAGTAAATAATAGCTCTTATTATGTCATTCCATATTCCGATCGCGGTGATTATTGTCATTGATGCAATCGCTGGTTTCATAAGCGGAATCATAATTCTAAACATGTACTTAAAGTATCCGCATCCATCTATTGAAGCTGCTTCGTCGAAATCTCTGGGTATACCTTTAATGTAAACATAGAACATAAGCAATGGTGTTCCACCACCGCCTATCATACCTATCATATACCCTAAACGAGTATCATATAAACCTAACCGCAGCAAAATCTGGAACTGGGGTATCGTTCCATCGGGCAGGAACATGCTTATAAGGAAAAGACCCAGAATAAATCCGCCAATTTTAAGGTAGCCTCTGGAAAGCGGAAAAGCCAGAAATATTGCCATTAGTATTGAAGCCGTTGTACATACTGCCATATAAAAAATACTGTTTCCTACGTATGCCGATAAATTAGCCTTTTTAAAAGCCTCCACATAATTTTCCAAATGAATGCTTTTGGCAAGCCCGGAAGGATTGGACATATAATCAAGCTTTGTTCTTACCGATGTATTAAGCGCATAAAAGAGAGGGAAAAGATAAACAATCATCAAAATTGCTATAAATGTATAAATCAAAACTTTTAACGGAAAATTTCTGCTCATTGAATTTCTTCCCTCCTTTTAACTGCACGCTGATAGATCAATGTTGCCGCAAAAATAAAGATAAACAAAATCATAGCCCAGGTAGCACCGTAACCTTGCCTCATAGCGCCTGCGCCCGATCCCGAATTGATATTGAAAGCGAAGAATACTACACGGGCTGAAAGAGTTTGAGTAGCCATGTTTCTGCCGCCGGTCGTGAACAAAATAACCTGATAGGACTGTAAGGAACCTATAATAGCCAGCATTATATTCACATTTATTGTCGGCCACAATAACGGGAAGGTTATGTACTTGAATTTTTGCATTCCGGTTGTTCCGTCAATTTCCCCTGCCTCATAAAGCTCATTTGGTATTGACTGAAGACCGGCAAGATTAATAACCATTGAGTATCCCATAGCCATCCATATTTGAGTAAAAATACACCAGGCAAGAGCAGAGCTTGCAGATGTAAAAAATCCGCTATTAAGGCCAAACAATCCAATTAATTTGGCTACCGGACCTTCCATGGGGTTCAATGTGTTTAACCACACATAGGATGTAACAAGGACACCTAAGACGACAGGGAGGAAAATCACAGATCTGTAAAAACCTCTACCTTTAACCAGCTTGCTGTTTAAAGCCAATGCTATAAAAAGAGCAATCAAATTCTGGATAACTGTAACGCCTATGCAGAATACAAGAGAATTTCTCAATACTGCCAGCAAATCTCTGGTGCTTTGCTGGAAAAAAAACTCTTTGTAGTTGGCAAGCCCTATAAACTTCCAGGGTACGCCTTTAACTCCGCTTATATCAGTAAAAGATAGAATAAAAGTAGTAATAGATGGAATTATACCCATTGTTATCTGCAGGAATAATGCGGGAAGAATTCCTAATAATAATGCCCATTTCGGGAAGGATGCTTTGACTGTTTGCTGCATATCATCACCCTCATTTTATTGGCAAATTCCCGTACCGGGGTCCGGCACAGGAATTGGCCAAATAATAGAATAATTTTACTAAAAAGTATCAAATTTAGGGTGTTCAATGGCAATTTATTAATTGCCATTGAACGGGGGGTTCCTTTATTGAGCTGCTGCTAAACCAGCATCCCAGTCAGCCTGAGCGAGATCCGCCAGTTCTTTAACAGTATCAACAGTACCGCCAAGAGCCTTCAGGTGGTTGATGTTGAACAACTGGCCTGCTGCATACTGACCAACGCCTTTAGGAGCGATGATGTGTTTTTCCCAGGAAGGCTTGAATCTAACGTTTTTATCAGCAAGAGAATTGACGAATTCGCTGGAAGAGGTTACGCCAGGCATTGTCGGGAAGAAGCCGAGCGCGCTTACGAATGGCTCATAATTCTCTTTCTGAGATAGGAATTCAAAATACTTCAGACACCAGTCTAAATTGGGTGAATCTGCATAAATATTGAACTGCATGTCATATTTACCCTGCAACTGGCTGGGCTTGCCGTCCACGTCGCCCGGGAACGGGAAGTAGCCGTACTTGAAGTTAGGATCCAAATCTTCAATAGCACCGGCGTTCCATGTACCATCGATCATCATAGCTGCTTTGCCTGTTACGAATCTACCGGGGCAATCTCCGTATGCGATAGACATAACATTTGGTTCGAGCCATGAAACTAATTGTTCAAATCTGCCCCAAAGAATCATGGATCGATCGTCATTAAGCTTTCTTGTGCCTTCCCACAGACCTTTTGCATATCCATCAAGGTCTTCTTCAAAAGCACCAACCATACCGCTTACACCAACAGAGGTAAGGGGCCATGCATCAGCTCCGCCAACGGTGATAGGATATATGCCTTTTGCCAGTAAACCATTGCAGATTTCCTCGAATTCTGCCCATGTTCCGGGTTCTTTATAACCATTTTCTTCGAATATGGTCTTATTGTAGAACATTCCGTTGTAAGCAACGCCGCCCATATCAAGACCATAAACTTTTCCTTTATAGGAAACAGCATTCTTTATCATACCCTGATCCCAATTAGCAAGGAAAGGCTGATCGGTGATATCGAGATAAGCCCCGGCGAGTATGAATGTTTCCCATGCCGGCTTTTCAACACCCCTTGTGAAATCCTGGGGATATGTATCAAAAGCCGAAAGATTTGTTATAAGGTCTACGTCTCCAGCCGAAATTCTGGTATTCAACAGAGTGGGGTAATCATTTGCGCCGACGGTGTCAACTACAAAGTCAACATTGGGGTATTTTGCTGAAAAAGCTGCGTTTAGATTTGCTATAGCTGTTTCGTTTGTCTGCTGTACCCAGGTAATAAGCTTTAGGGTAACAGGATCAGCAGAAGGTTCTGCTGAAGGAGCATGTGAGCTTGTGCCCGGCTGTGATGCTGAAGGAGAAGGAGAAGGTGCAGGTTCAGCTCCGCAAGCAGCCATTCCCAGCATAAGAGCCAGGATCGTTAGGATTGCCAATAGTCTTTTCATGGTATTCCTCCTATAAAATTTTTTGGTGGTAATATTTTTGTAACCACCTTGCAATATAATCATAAAATTAAAAGAGGAATAAATGAATTAAGTTATTTTTCTAAAAAATATAATTTTTTTACTTGTTAGTGTAAACAGAAACCTGTCATTGCAGTTCTGATTTTTTGAAATCATTAACAGAAACGCCTGTCCATTTTTTAAAGCATATACTGAAATAATGAGGGTTTGAGATCCCTACCAATTCTGCTACCTGATAAGCCTTCAAGTCAGTTTCTTTTAATAGCCTGATTGCTTTTTCCATACGGATCTTAGTTAGATATTCGACAAAAGTATAACCGGACTCCTGTTTAAAAATACGGCTGAGATAGCTTACATTCATATAAAACTTTTTCGCTGTGTGGGAAAGAGACATTTCAGGATCAGACATATTCTCGTTAATATAATTTTTTATGTCTTCAATAGCCTGATTAACCTTTTTGTTTTGGGTGCTTATGATCATATTGACAGTATCTTCAGAAAGCTTTAACAGGTATTCTTTCATCTCAGGAAGGGTGTCTATTTTGAATATCTGCTCAAAAGGCTGATTATTTGGGAAAATATCAGATATATGGATCTCAAGCTCTGTTAGTACGTTTAGAATAACAGAAAGGATACCCGAAGCAAGAACCCGGATAGTTTCGATTCCAATGTTTATACCACTTTGGCTGCATTCGGAAAAAGATGCTTCTATATATTCATGGACCTTTTTCTTAATGCCTGCTTTTATATAAAACGCCAAAGCATCTGTGTCATCGTTCTGAATGGAACGGGTCCCGGGACGGGGAAAGCTTATGTCGCTATAGCTGATAACCTGGTTCTTTCCGGCGATTATCTTGTAATTCAAAGCATCACAGGCTTCCTTGTAAGAGGTTTTTGCTCTTGACATATGGTTATATATATTTCCTATACCAATACAAATATTGCACTTAAGCTTGTTAATTATCATGTTTCTCAACAGCTCGAGACAATCGGCAAATTCAAGATCTTTTTCGCTGTTATAGGCGATAATATTCTGATTATTATCAATAAAGATATTTACATATCGATCATCCCTGAAATATTTGGAGACCAATCCAAGACATTGCATATTAAGAAGCAGGCGTTCTTCCTCACCCGGATTATCGGTATTATCCGGGAAGGATACCTCGATTACAGCTATTTGAACATGATCCGGACTTATTTTTATATTAAAATAGTCCAGTTGCTGGTTAATATTATTTGCATCATATGTATTTTGAATAATCGAATTGAGTAATTTTTCTTTCAGATAAGGAAGGTTCTCTTCCAATTGGTTCTTTATGCGGTCATATTCATTCCGCTGGCTTCGCTCGGACTCAATCTTGGCTTTGATATTCAAAACAACTTTACGGATTTCATCATCATTGATCGGTTTCAATAAAAAATCGGCTATACCGATCTTAACACTTTTTTTCGCATACTCGAATTCTTCGTATCCGGTAAGAACGATGATTTTTATAGTAGGATATTTTTCAAATACGATCTTTCCGAACTCCAGACCATCCATAAAAGGCATATAAATATCAGTAAAAATGACATCGGGGCGAAGTTGTTCAACTAAATCCAAGGCTTCATGGGCATTTGATGCCTCCCCAACCACCTCATAGCCGATTTCATTCCAATTGATGCAATTTCTCAAAAGATTTCTTACCAAATGCTCATCATCGACTATAAGAACTTTTAATAAAGCTTCAGGCATGCTGCTCACTCCTTTCAATCGGGATATGTATTGTTACGGTTGTTCCGGAGCCGAGTGCGCTATTTATAAAAACAGGATCTTTAATACCATAAAAAATTCGGAGTCTTTCAATCGTTCCTCGAAGCCCGAAGCTTGATTTTGTATCCATACTATATCGATTATCAAGAATCATAGCGATAGTTTCTTTACTTACTCCGACGCCGTCATCTTCGACGATGAGCTCAATAAATTCGTCGCGCTGCTTGCACCTGATATATATATTACCGTGTTCTCCTTTGGGCTTGATACCATGATACAGGGAATTTTCAACCAAGGGCTGAAGTATAAGCTTTAGAATCCTGTATTTTGTCGCACTTTCATCTATATCGTAATGCATTGTAAAAATATCGCCGTATCTTACCTGTTGAATGGCCATATAGTTTCTTA
>JAAYNO010000008.1 GCA_012520855.1 Clostridiaceae bacterium
GCCCGTGAGCTTATGAACAACAGGCTGGCGGGAAAAAGCCTGGATAACAGAAGTGGTGTGGCAGCATTGGTTGAGATACTAAAGGAACTTCAGAAATTGCACCATGATGACAATGTATACATTGCAGCTACCGTTCAGGAAGAGCTTGGGCTTGTGGGCGCTATTTGCGCCACATATAACATAAAAGCAGATCTGGGAATAGTTATTGATGTTTGCCATGGTGATATGCCCGATACTCCCAGTGATGAATCCTTCCCGTTAGGAAAGGGAGTTGCGGTGGCTGTAGGTCCCGTGTTGAGCATGAAGCACACTAAAGGCATTATGAAGCTGGCTAAGAACGAAAATATAGCATATCAGATCGACCCCGAGGCCGGAGATACCGGAACAGAGGCTGCGGCTCATGCAGTTGCAAGAGAGGGAATACCGGTTGTCTTATTATCCATCCCGGCCAAGTACATGCACACAACTGTTGAAATGGTCTCAGTTGACGATGTAGTTGCAGCAGGCAGGCTTGCGGCACGTTATATTGCAGGGAGGGAAAAAGTATGAAGGATGCCTTGAAAAACTTAAAGCAGCTTACCTCTCTTGACGGCATATCGGGAGACGAAACAGCCGTTCGCGATCATATAATATCCTTGATCAAAGATTATGTGGATGATTATTATGTTGATAATATGGGAAACCTCATAACCTATAAAAAAGGTAATGGAGATGGCCCTAAGGTAATGCTGGATGCCCATATGGATGAGGTGGGCCTTATGGTTTCCCACATAAATTCCGACGGTTTGCTGAAATTCCAGACAATTGGCGGAATAGAAGCCAGAGTACTGGTGGGGAAACGCGTAAGGATCGGAGAAAATAGAGTTCCCGGCGTAATCGGGTTAAAACCGATCCATCTGCAAAGTGCTAGAGAAAGATCCGGCGCTGTTGACAAGAAAAGCCTCACCATAGATATCGGGGCCAAAGACAGGGAACAGGCCGAAAGCATGGTAGAAATAGGAGACAGAGTTGCTTTTGAATATGACCCTGTTGAATTCGGCGATAATAAACTGATGGCCAAAGCCCTGGATGACAGGGTTGGCTGCGCCGCTCTGATAGAGCTTTTAAAGGATGACTACGAATTTGATATTTACGGCTGTTTTACAGTACAGGAGGAAGTAGGCCTTAAAGGTGCCAAGACGGCTTCGTTCCAGGTAATTCCCGATATAGCCCTGGTGCTTGAGGGTACGACATGCTATGATGTGCCTGATACAAAGGAGCACAGCATGAGTACCGTCTGCGGAAAAGGACCGGCTCTTACATTTATGGACAGATCAGTTATTGCGGATAGAGAACTTGTGGCACATATTGCAAGTGTCGCTGAGAAAAACGGTATTCCTTACCAATATAAAAAGACTGTATCAGGCGGTACAAACGCAGGCAGAATACAGGTTAACGGTACCGGTGTGAAGGTCGCCGTAATTGCCGCGCCGTGCAGATATATCCACACTCCTGTCTCGGTGATTGACATATCCGATTTTGAGAATATGATAGAGCTTGCAAAAAAGGTTCTGGAGACCATACCTGTATCTATAAACCTTTATCGCGAACAAGGAGGAAAAACCAATGTTTGATATCATTAAAAAACTTGCCCAGACCTATGGCCCGTCAGGTAATGAAAAGAAAGTGGCTGATGCAATAATCGAGATGGTAAAAGGAAAAGTCGACGAAATAAGAACAGATCCATTGGGCAACCTGATCTGCGTAAAGAAGGGCAACGGGTCGGGCAAAAAAATCATGCTGGCCGCCCATATGGATGAGATAGGTGTAATCGTTTCATATATAGATGATAAGGGGTTTTTAAGGTTCAGCAATATCGGCGGACTGCCGCCGCTTGTTATTCTGGGTCAGAGGGTCGTTTTCGAAAACGGGACGATTGGAGTTATCTGGTATGAGGAAGATATAGACGACATGAAAAATGTCAGGATTGATAAGATGTATATTGATATCTCGGCAGGATCGGCACAGGAAGCTGAAAAGCTTGTAAAAATAGGGGACATGGCTGTTTTTGCGGGTGACACAGTAAAGCAAAGCGGCAGAGTGATTTCAAAAGCGCTGGATGACAGGATCGGATGCGCTGTTCTGGTTCAATTGGCTTTAAATGCACCAAAGACTGATAACGAGATATATTATGTATTTACAACCCAGGAAGAGGTTGGGCTAAGAGGTGCAAGGACAGCGGCATTCGGAATAATACCGGATATGGCGCTTGCTATTGACGTTTGTTGCACCGGCGACACTCCAGGCTGCAAGCATATGGCGGTTCGTTTGGGTGAAGGACCTGCGATCAAGATAAAAGACAGAAGTGTTATTGCTCATCCCGAGGTAAAGGACCGACTGATCGATGCCGCCAAAAAGAATAATATTCCATACCAGATGGAAATCATGCTGCGCGGAGGTACCGATGCCGGAAGTATACATATCACGGCAGGCGGTATCCCTTCGGGAGGAGTTTCAATACCTGCCAGGTATGTGCACAATACGGCGGAAACAGTTGATATAAAGGATGTAGAAAACGCTGTAAAATTGCTGGAGTCCTTTGTTAAATAAACAAAAAGGCAATGATTCAAAGTTTGCTCATCATCATTGATATTTACTCTTAATAAAAATGAGAAAAAGTCAAATAATATATGAGTGAAAGGAGGAGCACTCATGAGTATTTTTGACAACATGATGATGAACAATAAGTACCCGAAGCAGACCAATAAAAAGAGCACAAAGCAATCATCCCTTTATCCGGAAGAAAGCCCAAAAAGCGCAGCAGGTAAACAAACCTTTAAGGAAGAGTTTTCAGATGATTTAGTAAGCGACGTATCAAGATATGGAATCCAATCCTATTCAAAAGCCGGGGTTACCTTCGAGAAGCTTTCCGAAACTCAGGGTAAGATCAATTATTCAGGCTTGCTGGCAAAATGCGGTGCTCAGGATGTATGCGGGGTATTTGGCTACGGCAGTAATCAGAATTGGGAAAACGTATCAACAATACAATTCAATAAGGAGGCAGAGGGCTCATTCCAGGCTATTATTCCTGTTGAGCAAGGTAAAAATATAAATATTGCCTTTAAGGATTCTGCTGAGAACTGGGACAATAATTCAGGTATGAATTATACATTTGTCAATTAATGAATTTGCGTTATAACTCGTTGTTATTCTAGCGTAGCAGAGTAGCCCACCCTTAGTGCTGGGCTACTGTTATAAAATGAGTAAAGAGGACCGTCCCCAATACTCACAAAGAGGACCGTCCCCAATACTCACAATACTCACATGGTATAATAGAAATACTTGATCGATGAGTCGGAAAGGAACTGATGCCATGGATAAGATTAAAGTATGGTTTGCATCATCTGAAGTGGCACCTTTTATAAAAACGGGGGGGCTTGCCGATGTGGCAGGTTCGCTTCCTAAAGCTCTTAAAGGGCTGGGTGTGGATATCAGGGTGGTTTTGCCCAAATACAGCCAGATTGATCAAAAATTTGTTTCAAAGATGGAATTTGTCGGGAACTGCCAGATTGATTTGTCCTGGAGAAAGCAATATTGCGGAGTTTTTAAATATGAGTTTGACGGGGTCACATACTACTTTATCGACAATGAATATTACTTTTTCAGAGAAGGCTTATATGGCTTATATGATGATGGCGAGAGATTCAGTTTTTTTTGCAAGGCCATTTTGGAGGTTTTGCCCCTCATAGGCTTCAAACCTGATATAATTCATCTTAACGACTGGCAGACCGGAATGGTCAGTCTGCTTCTGGACGCCCATTACAGAAACCGTGAAAGCGGATACTTTAAAAGGATCCATACTCTTTTTACTATACATAACCTGAAATATCAGGGCGTTTTTCCAAAGAGTGTTCTGGGAGATCTTTTGGATCTTGACTGGAGATACTTCCATATCGATGGTGTAGAGTTTTATGACAGCATTAATTTCCTTAAGGCAGGTCTTTCTTATTCTTCGGAATTAAGTACCGTAAGCCGAACATATGCAGAAGAAATCAAATACGACTTCTTCGGGGAGAATCTTCAGGATATCATAAGACGCCGTTCATCCGATATGCATGGGATAGTCAACGGAATAGACTTTGAAACAAACGATCCTGAAACCGATGACAGACTTTATGTAAATTTCAGCAAGGCTGATCTATCGGGCAAATATGAGAACAAGAGAAGGCTCCAGCAGGATCTTGGCCTTGATGTAACTCCGGATGTCCCGATCGTTTCGTTCATATCAAGGCTTGTGGACCAAAAAGGTCTGGATTTGATCGAACATATGCTGCCAGAACTTGTGGAAATGGGATTGCAATTTGTTGTTTTAGGCACAGGTGAAAAGAGATACGAAGATTTTTTCTTATATGCCCAAAGCCAATACCCGGGGAAGGTATCAGCAAATATAAGGTATGATGGAATTTTGGCACAGCGCATTTATGCCGCCAGCGATATGTACCTCATGCCCTCTTTGTATGAGCCCTGCGGGCTTTCACAGATTTTTTCCATGCGTTATGGCACAGTTCCTGTTGTAAGAGAGACCGGGGGACTAAAAGATACCGTAGTACCATATAATGTATTCACAAAAGAGGGAACCGGTTTTACTTTCGCAAATTATAATGCTCATGAAATGAAAGATGCCGTAGCAAGAGCTCTTGAAATCTATCGAAACAGAGAAGAATGGGAAAAACTGATCATAAGATGTATGAGTCAGGATTTCTCATGGGAGAACTCGGCAAAGGAATATAAAAATCTTTACCGTAACATGCTGACAAGATTTAACCTGTGATGTTGTGTCACCCCAGTGGCATCGTGCATAGAATGAAGAAGGCCGAATCAAGATGGGGTGTAATTTATGGGTGATTGTTGTAGAGATTGTGGATGCGGAGGCTTTTTTGGCGGCGACAATATATGGTGGATCATAATCATAGTCGTTCTCGTTTTATGCTTCTGTCCAGGTATTTTTGATGGACGTGGATGCGGATTCAGCAAAGGCTGTGACCACTGCTGATAAACCTTAAAACACCAAGTGATGCGAAGCTGTCTCATTGATACCTATTATGTTATCTGGAAGCTTTATAGGCTGAATTCCCGTATCAGAAATGAAAATTTACGGGAAAAGTACTAAGATAACAGGTGGTTTTGGGACAGCTTTTTCTTTTTTACATCAGTGATCCGGTGGTTTTATCTTAATTTTTCCGATAAACCTGAAAACAGCGGATACGATCATGATTCCAAAGGCAATGGTAAAAGCTTTGAAGATAGTGTTGACAGCGTATGCTGAAGCTTCCTGGAGATTGTCTGCCACCAGGCTTTGCATAGTTTGATATGCCGAGACACCAGGAACCAAAGGTATGATACCCGGAACACAAAACACTGTAGCAGGGGCTTTCAGACGCCTGGCCATCAGTTCGCTGTAAATACCCACAGTAACTGTGCCTGTAAATATTTGTGCAACACTCAGAGCACCGGAAAAAGGATCGATCGCCAGAGCAATGCAATAACCCAGGGCGCCGCCTAATCCGGCCCAATGAAGCAGGCGCTTTTCTATATTTAACACTATTGCCGGAGAAACACTTCCTGCAAAGGCGAGAATAAAAGACTTTAAAAAAAGTATCATCTTACCGCCCCTCCTAAAAACAGCAGTGTTAAGCCGATACCTGTACCCGCAGCAATGACTGCGACAACCATGAGAGCTTCTCCTATGCGGGCCAGGCCGCTTACTATATCTCCGTGGAGGAGGTCGCGGATCCCGTTGGTTAAGGCAACACCTGGCAGCATGTTGAGAACAGCGCCTATAATAATGATATAAGGATTGATCTGAGGGGCAAAAGAGTTTATCAACCAGCTTAAAATTCCTGCGACAAATCCGCCAGCGAAGTATTCGATAAATGGAAAGCTGATGCTTTTCGAAAAAACCAGCCTCAACAGACCCAGAACAGCTCCGATGAAAAAAGCAGTCAAAGCTTCGGCAAAGCTTCCTCCGAAAAGAGTGACAAAAACAAAAGCTGTTAGAGCACAACATGCAATAATGGTTGAATTTGAATACCTCTTTAATTCACTTATCCTGTTGAGTTCCTTTATGACTTCATCATATTCAGGAGCTTCCCTGGCAATTTTTCTTGACAGGTCATTAAGGTAAGAGATTCTGGTAAGATCGACCGTTCTTGAGGAAATACGTTTACAGATGCTCGAGATACCGTTTTTCCCCTCAACACTTACTATGATGCCGGTAGGAAGAACAAAAGCTTCACAAGTTAAACCATAACTATTGCATATTCTGGTGATCGTGTCCTCTACCCTGTATGTTTCGGCTCCGAATCTCAGCAGTAAAGTACCGGCTTTGATTGCGATATCAAGTATTTTTCCCTGTTCCATAACCCTGCCTTCTTATTATGTTTGTCCATTATCCGATTTATGCCGTTTAGGGAAAAATCCACGGCAAGGTTCACCGCTTGATGCTTTGACTATTTCAGAAGGCATAATATGGCCTTTGAATCCGAATAAGCGGCAGCCTTTAGGACAATATTTATCCCAGGTAACAAAATAGTATTTACATTTCAAGCAATTAATATGATCTTTCATATAATTATTTTACCATAACAAAGTGAAATCTTACGCTAAAACATTGAATAACAGGTAATGCAATTATTGTCCGGACTCTTATTAAATACATGGCGGTTTAATAAATTTGCGAAGAAAAGTATCTTTTTGAGGCTGCTTTAGAACAGTTATTTCCTGTATACTAGTCTATATCTGAGGTATATATTTAGTAAAAGTACGCGAGGACACTTAAAAAAATATACCTTTATGATTTCTTTTACTTACTTTAGCGATGCTTTCATTTTAAATCAACTAAAATCAGGAGGTTGTTATGGACGACAGGAATTTCCATTTTAACGACTCAAATGAATTTGTTATTGAGAATTATAACAAAGCAAAGCCATTCTCAAGCTTTTTACCGGCAATAGCAGGTCTTTATGGCAAGCCCCTGTGGTTATATTATGTAAACAGAGGGCAATGTATAGCCACTTTTGGTATCAATAATAAAGATTACTCGATCATGGAATTTCAGCCTGCCAATAAAGCATATCGCCAAACTCCACTTCAAGGATTCAGAACATTTCTGAAGGTAACGGATACAGAGACAGGAAAAGTGGAGTTTTATGAGCCGTTCCAGGATAATCTTCATGATGCCGGCAAGGACATCAGACAAAGAATGATCATTTCATCCTATGATGTAAAGATCGAAGACATCAATAAAACTCTGGGCATAAAAACAGAGGTTATGTTCTGTACATTGCCCAATGAAAGTATAGCCTGTCTTCTGCGAAGCTTAAAAATCCATAATCTTACCGGGAGAAAGCTAGAAATCGAGGTAGTAGACGGCATGCCGGTCATTATTCCCTATTACCTTACAAATCAGGATATGAAAAATGAAAGTAATCTCAGGCAAGCCTGGATGGGTGTTGAAAATCATGAAACCATACCGTTTTATCGCATTAAAGTTCTTCCATATGATACTCCTGAAACAATAGCCATTGAAGGCGGCAATTTTTTTATAAATGTCAGTTTTGAAAACGGTGTACCCCATTTTGCAAAAACCATAGTGGAGCCATTTACGCTGTTTGGTTCTAAGAACGATTTTTCGTATCCCGAGAAATTCTATTCAGATGAATTTACATTCCCACAGGAGCAAGTCACCATAGGGACAACCCCCTGCGGTTTCGGCTACCGCAATATAGTACTTTCCGGTAATGGATCCAACACGGCATACACTCTTGCAGGAAGTGCCGAAAAGTATGACGAACTGGTCAAATATGCAGAAACCAAGATCACTGAGGAGTACTTGCTCGATAAAACAAACGAAAACAGAAATTTAGTGGAGGGCATAAAAAATCAGGTACTTACCGTCAGTTCATCAAAAGAGTTTGATTTGTACATGGGCCAAACCTTCCTGGATAATTCATTGAGAGGAGGATACCCCGTAAAGGCAGGCAAGGGAAAGCACACTTTCTATGTTTATTCAAGGAAACATGGGGATCTGGAAAGAGAATACAACTTCTTCCAGGTGGATAGTACATATTACTCCCAGGGCAATTCTAATTTCAGGGATGTTAACCAGAACCGTAGAAATGATATCAGATTTTTCCCTGAAATCGGTGATTCAAATATAAAAACCTTCTTTAACCTGATACAATTGGACGGATTCAATCCTCTGGTCATTAAAGGCTCCAGATTCTCGATCGAAGACTGGGAAGCTGCCGACGTTATATTGGACAAGTATTTTGAATTTAATGACATTGCCAAAGTAAAGCAGTATATAAGCAAGGCATATACACCGGGATCACTCCTCAGATTTTTGGAGGTCGGGGATATATCCCTTAAGAGTGGAACTTACGATACTTTTATCAATGACATTCTTTATATTTCCTCAAAAGAAGAACTGGCTGATTTTTCCGAAGGCTATTGGGTGGACCACTGGATATATAATACCGATCTATTGGAGCAGTATTTGTCTGTCTATCCTGATAAGGCCATGGAATTGCTCATAGGAAAGCGGGAGTATAGTTTTTACGACCAGTATGAATTTGTTGCTCCGAGAACAAAAAAATATGTGCTTACCGATAATGGAGTAAGACAGCTTGGTTCGGTAATCAAATCAGAAGAAAAAGAGCAGATGATAAAAAGCAGAGAGAGTGCCCCATATAAGGTGAGAACATGGAAGGGCACGGGCAGTGTATTTTACTGTACACTGCTTGCAAAGATATTGACTTTGCTGGTTAATAAAATAGCCTCCCTTGACCCCGAAGGTGTGGGGGTCGAGATGGAGTCCAATAAGCCAGGCTGGTGCGATGCCTTAAATGGCCTGCCGGCAATTTTGGGATCATCAATCAATGAGAGTGCTGCAATAAAAAGGCTCGCATTGATCGTCCTCAATGTACTTGAGAAAAACAATAATGTTATCGAAATCTCAGTTCCCGAGGAGGTCTATGAATTCTTTTCAGATGTAAGCGGGTTACTGGAAAAGGATACGGATACCTTTGAATATTGGGATAAGAGCTATAAAGCAAAGGAGATCTATCGCGAGAAAGTAGCTTTCGGTGTTTCGGGCACAGAAAAACAAATAAGTATCGACTCTGTTAAAGACTTTTTGAAAAATACTGTAAATAAAGTAGAAACAGGCTTAAGGAAAGCTTATAATGAAAGTGACGGCGTTTATTATACTTACTTCATTAACGAAGTTACAGAGTACAGAATACTGAAGGATGAAAGTGGCAATGCAATAAAAGATAAGAATGAGTATCCTTATGTCGAGCCATTACGATTCAAGCAAAGACCCATTCCATATTTCCTGGAAGGTCCCATGCATGTTCTGAGAATGGAAAAGGATACCGAAAAGGCGAGGGATCTGTATAATTCAATCAAGAAAACCGGCCTTTATGATGATAAGCTAAAAATGTACAAAGTGAATGACAATATCATGAACGAAACAAAGGAAATAGGGAGGCAAAATGTTTTCCCAAGGGGCTGGCTTGAAAATGAGGCTGTTTTCCTTCATATGGAATATAAATATTTCCTTGAGCTTCTACGTTCGGGTCTGTATGAGGAATTCTTCGAATGCTTCAAAAATGCGCTGATACCATTCCAGGATCCGAAAATATATGGCAGAAGCATACTTGAGAATTCGTCCTTTATTGCAAGCACCGTACATCCCGATGAAAAGCTCCACGGTACCGGCTTCCAGTCAAGGCTTACCGGAGCATCTTCAGAAATGCTGAATATGTGGTGTTTCATGACTGCCGGACAGCATCCTTTCTTTGTTGATGAAAAGAATGAATTATGCCTTGAATTCAAGCCTGTAATACCCGCATGGCTCTTTACCGAAAAACCATGCACCATAAAAAGCTTACACGATAACAGCGCTGAAACAGAAAACATTCCGGCCAATTGTTTTGCGTTCAATTTTTTAGGAAAAATTTTGACCGTGTATCATAATCCCGGACGCAAGGATACATATTCCGGGGGTTGTACTATAAAAACGATTGAAATACATGGGATAGATAATTCTATAACCATACCGGGGAGCGTAATTCCCATGCCCTATTCACTGAATATCAGAAATGGTTTGGTTAAGCGTATGGATATATATTTAGGCTAAAGTATCTGCTCAAAGTAAAAGAAACATAGGAGGTATTGTTGTGAAAAAACAGATTATATCTTATGACAGAAACGGATTTATCATCCATGGCAAAAGGGAGTTTTTGATTGGCGGAGAGTTTCACTATTTCCGGGTCCCGGAAGAGCAATGGGAAGACAGACTTCAAAAGATGAAGAGCATGGGTGCCAATCTGATCTCGGTCTATGTTCCCTGGAGCATCCATGAGCCGTATGAAGGAAAAGAAAGATGGACCGGCGACTGCGATCTGGATAGATTTTTAAGCCTGTGTGAAGCGTATGGATTATATGTGCTTATCAAGCCGGGACCGTATGTATGTGCCGAACTGGACTTTGGCGGACATCCGGATTGGCTTATAGGTAAAATAGCCAGGAAAGAATTCAGGATCAGAATGCTGGATAAAGGATATCTTGACCTTTGCTACAGATGGTACCGTATGGTGAATGAAAGAATACAACGCCATCTTATAACAAAAGGCGGCAATATAATAGCAATACAAATTGAAAATGAATATGACCATCTTATTGAATATGGTGAAGAGACAATCACCCAGGAGGATGCCATCAACTACTTCCTGTTTCTGAAAAATGCAATGGAAGAGCTTGATATCGACGTGCCCAAGTTTGCCAATGAGGCTGCTTTCTTAAGGGGTCGCGATATTATTGATACCCGTACATATTATCCGAACATACCAGGACTTTGGATGAACGAATTTGATTTATTTGAAGGCAAAATCATCGAGTCAAGGAAGAGTCAGTCAACATGTCCTGTCATGATCCTGGAACTCCAGGCAGGCTGGTTTGCCCAAATTGGCGTGCCGATTTACGAGCCCGATTTGAATGTTGTCGAAGGTGTGTCCAAAAGTGTTTTTATACACGGTGCTTCAATAATGAATTATTACATGATGGTAGGCGGCACAACCTTTCCGTTTATGGGCGCCAGGGGAGACATAGTATTCCTGGGCGGGCTTGGGAATATAACCAGCTATGATTTCGGAGGATCTCCCATACGTGAATGGGGAGAGCTTCACAAGGAAAAATACTATTGGCTGAAAGGATTTATCCGGTTTGCGAAAGAATTTGCAAACATGATCCTGTTTGGGGATGACAAGAGATATGTGTCCATAACAGGCGGAGGAGAGAATATCGCAGTGCTTGGTGTAAAGGGAGCAGAGCTTGACTATACGCTGGATAGATCCCATGAGAATTTCACCATTTACGAACAGGGTAATGATGACGGAAGGTTCTTCATGATAAGAAACCTTGAAAGTGACGATAAAAATCTCACTATAAAGGTTTCAGGAGAATCAACGGAAAGGGGATACGAATTTAAGACTAAAGTTTTAGGAAACGAGACACGTATGCTGCCCGTTAATTTTAAAATTCCCGGCACAGGGCTGGTGCTTGATTATTCTACATCCGAGGTCATTTCGTCAAAAGAATATCCGAAAGGTGTAGCCTTTATAATGGCAGGCAAGAGCAAGGTTGCCGGAGAGCTGGTCATCAACGCCGTAAAAGATGATATTGAAATAATCAAGGGCGATGTTGAGATATACGGCTTAGACGACAAGGCGCTATTAAAGTATACCCATTCGGACATCAATATCATAAAGGTCAAAAATGTATATCTATTTATTATTGAGAATGGGTTGGTGGGAAGGTTTGAGGAATTGTCCTCATGTATTCTTTTCCATACGTCCTATTATATTAAGAGTATTGAGGAACAAGATGGCGCAATAGTATTGGATATGCAGATCAAAGAAAACAGTGATAATGAGTTCAGACTCTTCCCAATGGCTGATTTTTCTCCTGATTTCTTAAATGTTGAGGACCACGATATAGCATTATCCCTTGATAAAAAAACTGGCATGTGGCATGCAAGCTTCAAAACAGGGACAATACCCGGAAGACCGCAATTTATTTGGACTTCAGATTGGCGGTATTCATCCGACACTGCCGAGGTGGCAGAGGATTATGACCATACGGGCTGGATGAAGCTGGAGAAGCCTGTCTCTCTTGAAGAAGCAGGGATGATCAAGCATGGATATTACTGGTACCGTACAAGGTTCGAACTTGAAAAAGCGCCTGGAATGATTTTTATGGATTATATCCATAATGATACCGACAGAATGTTTATCTATATAAATGAAAAGCTTGTTTATAAAAGTCACAACAAAAAGATCAAACAGCGGGATATTACCAGATTTTTGAGGAAGGGCGAAAACACCATGGCGATCCTTTATGCCAATGAATTTCATAACAAATCCCATCCTCATGAAGGGGATATTGTTAAATTCAGTGGTATCATGAATCCATTTGAGCTTTACGGAACCTATGCCGATAATGAGAAAATGAGCTTGTCGATCGGTTCCTTTTATGTCAGGCAGGGCCTTGAGGGAATTAACAAAGGCTATCATAAATTGACTTATGACGATACCTCGTGGAATAGGATACCTTTGGCTGAAAAATACGTTGCTGCCCCCGAAATGGGCCATGTGGTTTGGTTCAGAAGAACCTTCAAGTATGATATAGGCGATAAATTCAGCGCGCCAATAAGTTTCAGTACAGATATCGCCGATCAGCGCCTTACTTTTTATGTAAACGAAAAACCTGTTGGACGCTATGACATTTTAGGGCCCCAGCAGGAGTTCTATATTCCGGAAGCTTACATAAATAAAGGCGGTGAAAACCTTCTCTCGATAATACTGGAATGCCCTGCCTTCTATGACGAGTTGCAGGAGGGATTCAGAAGAGGCTATATGACCAATCCGAAAATCAGCCAAATCTTTGTGGCAAAGAACATCACCATAAAGATCATATAACGCTATTGTCATTCTTAGGGCACTGTTTTTGTAACATAGCGGTACTTTTTGTGTCATTCTGAGCGGCACTGTTTTGTCATTCTGAGCGAAGCGAAGA
>JAAYNO010000061.1 GCA_012520855.1 Clostridiaceae bacterium
ACCCCACTGCTCTACTCTATCAAGAACGTAAGCCTTGATTTTGCTGGATTACAGCCAAGTTGTCTACTTAACTTAAGGTGCCGAAACACGTACATGGAAACATTTCGTGAGGGTATTTTTCGGATGTAATTTGAGCTCAGCACTTGTTAGGGTTGAGTTGACAGGTTAGATAACGGGCTTTTTTCATAGGGTTGAAGAGACAGAATGGATGTTAGCAATATGCAAGGATACTCATTCCTCGAATAGGCTTATCATCATTGTGTAAGCTGAAATACGTTGAAATTGTTTGTTTCTTCGCATATAATAAAGATTGGAATTTTATACTCTGAGAAGTAATCATATGGATTATATAACAGCAAAACAGTTCGATGAAAAATGGCATATCTCTCAACCTAGAGTTCAGGTACTATACGCTCAAGGCTTTAGTCATACCGAATTCACCTGCTGGTTAAAAGTAATTTTAATTACCCAGGCGATGAGATTCAGCAACGTCTTAACACGAATGAATGGATGCAAAAAAACACACAGAACATATAAAAAGACGGAGGTGCAGCATGGAATATAGCACTATTCAGTACAGACAGGTGAAAAACGGTATAGGGGTAATTACCTTGAATCGCCCTGAAAAACGAAATGCTATAAACATTCAGATGAGAATTGAGATCTCTGATTGTCTATATGAATTGGAGCAGTCATCAGATATAAATGTTGTAATATTTACCGGAGCAGATAGTTCATTTTCAGCCGGGTTCGATTTAGATGAGTTTAATAATCCTGCTATATTTGATGCACTTTTTGAAACTTCCTCAAAATATCACAGAGTCATTTGGAAATTTCCAAAGCCAACGATTGCCGCCATAAACGGAGCGGCAATGGGTGGTGGGTTTGATTTAGCAACCCTTTGTGATATACGGATATGTTCCGATTCTGCAACATTTGGGCATCCCGAAGTAAAATTCGGCGCACCTCCGCTTTATACTCCTCTAAGGTGGATAGTTAAAGACGGTATTGCACGAGAACTTTGTCTGACAGGTCGTAAAATTGATGCAAAAGAGGCACTGCGTATTGGATTAGTGAGCGAAATTACAAATAGTTCTGACCTATTACAGCGAGCAATCGAAATCGGCGATACTATTTTGGAAGCTCCGTCAGATACAATAAAGTATATAAAGTCGTATTTTATCAGTAATACTGAAAAAGGATTTGAAGAATCTTTTCTTGTCGAGCATGATAAAGCATTTCAAGATATTTTATTGCCAAAAGCCAAGAACGGGCTTTCCCTGCGAAATGGTAGGGGATGAGAAAGGAGAAACTGTATTATTGGAGAGAATTTGAAAGTCTTGAGAGTGATATAGTTGTTTTACCTGAATTGTGTAACTGTGGATATGTATTTGAGGACAGAGAACGGCTAAGGGCTGTAGCCGAAAGTGTTCCAGATGGTGATTTTCTCAGGGAGTTTATGGATTTATTAAAATTGAATAAATGTGGAATCATTGCCGGGATGGCAGAAATTGATAGCGGGGAAATATCTATATTACAGCTGTTATTATTGATCGAGGAAATTACATTGGTAAATATAGAAAAATAAATCTGTCAGACTATGAAGAAACTCTATTTGATAGAGGTAACAGAAATTGCGTTTATAATATAAAAGGAAGAGCACTGAATGAAACAGACGGACAATCCCAAATTAAGACATGAAGTTATCTTATTCTTTATAACTACTATTTTATTAACTTGGCTTCTGTGGTTTCCTGCTTTTCTGATACAAAATCATGGTATCCCTATGAGGCTCTCTTATGATTTTTTTATAACCGTCGGAACCTTTGTTCCATCTGTAGCAGGTTTCTTCTTTACATACATATTCGGCGGAAAAGCTGAAGTATATTCATTATTTAAATCACTGCTAAATGTGCATATCAGTGTAAAATGGCTGCTATTCGTCTTCTTAGTACTGCCGGTAGTATCGGCGGTTTCATGCCTGCTTTTTTACCTTTCAGGAGGGGCTCTTCCACAGATGCAGTTTTCTCCTTGGTTTATTCCTATCGCTTTTGTGTATATTCTTATTTTTATGGGGCCACTGGGTGAAGAGGCAGGATGGCGGGGATTTGCGCTTAAGAAGATGCTAGGGAATTTGTCTCCAATGAAAGCCGCTGTGCTGCTTGGAATGATCTGGTCATTCTGGCATCTACCCTTATTTTTCATAAAAGGAACAACACAAAATGCCTTGACTTCATTCGGCAGTATTCCTGTAATTTTGGGATATTTTCTATATACTGTTATGATCTCTGTTTTAATAACATTACTTTATATTATGAGCAATGGCAGCGTGTTTGGTTCTATGCTGCTTCATGCAGTGGGAAATCTATCTCTTGGTGTTGTTCCATTGATTTTTTCAAAAAATGGAGCGGTTATTGTGCTTCTTACTCTTTGTATTACTGTAACTGCTATTATATACAAGTACAAAAAGATTATGTTTCATAAAACATAAACGTGTGTAGACATTTTTGCAAGTCAATAGTATTGATGTGTGCGTCCAGCTTTCTTCATGGCTTCAACCATGTTCCTGATGGGAAGGTTTAAAAAGTAAGCATTCTCACCATCTTCAAAGATGGGCTGGTCTATAGGTATATTGCCATCATTATCAGCTATTGATGCATCATCAACATTAATTGCAACTCTTTCTATAGATATACAAGCCTGTCCACCTGGTCAAATGATATAATAAAAAAGTATTAAGATTTTCCTTAACATTCCGATATACATAGTATACATTCCTATTCTTAATAAAGTTCTGAAAATCGGAATGAAACTTTAAGACTACATCTAATGTAGAACGGGGACATGCCGTGAAAAGCTTTGGGTATTACCTTTTATGAAAATTTAAAGTAATATTGAGGTGGAAGTTTTGAGAGTAGAAGCAAATAATGCGTATGCATCAGTAATGTATCAAGGCTATGCATCCAACAAAAGAGTGCCTAATTTTGCACCACAGGACAGTTTGTATCAAGAAAGCCTAAAAGATGAATCCAAACAGCTAAAAAATGTGTATCATGATTTTAGCCAATTTAATCCGATGAATTTTCT
>JAAYNO010000062.1 GCA_012520855.1 Clostridiaceae bacterium
CTTAAAGGGCGAATTAATACGCTAATCAAACACAGCCAGGAACTAAAATTCCTTGTGGGTTTCTTTTATTTTTCCGGTTTGCGAGAGCTTTATGAGTCTTTAAAAACTCGTGATAACCTGAATATAAAAGTCTTGGTGGGTTTGGATACAGACTTGCATTTAAGCAGGATACTAGAGGTAGCCGATCCTAATGCAGATACCCGTACTCAGCAGGAACTTGTGGGGCGCTTTTTTGCTTCCCTGCGTACTGCACTGCAAGACGAGGCTTTAGATACTCAGGAATTCTATGAGCAGGTAGATTACTTTTTATCTCTTTTTGAAAACGATTATCTTCAAATCCGCAAGACTTTTGAACCCAATCACGCCAAGCTCTATTTGTTCCTTCTTGATGAGGCTGGACAATCGCTCGTTAATGCACCCGGACGCTTTATAACCGGTTCGAGCAATTTAACCCGCAGTGGCCTTATAGGACAAAATGAATTTAATGTAGAAATTGGTGATTATGGCTGGGAGGATGCTGAAAAGTATTTTGATGGATTATGGGAAACTGCTATTCCTATAAGCGAACTGGAGGATCGTAAGAATCAGGTTATACGTATAATTCGACGTAAGACCCAGGCAGCAGAAGTTACACCTTATGAAGCCTATGTACTTGTGCTTAAAACATACCTTGACTTGATGGAGCAAAGGGTTCTCCGGCCTCAGGTCAAGCGCCTTATGGAGAATCGGGGTTACAGGATTTACCGCTATCAGGAAGATGCTGTTCAGCAAGCGCTTACTGTGTTGGAAGAGTATGGTGGTGTTATTCTTGCCGATGTTGTCGGTCTTGGGAAATCGGTTATTGCAAGTTGGCTGGCACGGGAGCGTAATGGCCGTGGTATAATTATCTGTCCTCCTGCTTTGATGGGTGATGGACAGACCAAATCGACCGGATGGTATAAATATCTGAATGATTTTGGACTTTACGATTGGGAAGTTTATTCTTTGGGCGAACTTGACAAAGTACAGGGATACCTTGAGCTTTATGGAGATGATATTAATACTATAGTGGTAGACGAAGCGCATCGTTTCCGTAACGAAGACACCGAAGCATATGAACGTCTGAGCCAGATCTGTGCTAACCGCAATGTAATCCTGCTTACGGCAACCCCATTCAATAACGCTCCGACAGATATTTTTGCTCTACTAAAGCTTTTTATTCCTCCGGGAAAATCAACTCTGACACTTGACGAGAAGCTGGCTGCTCGTTTTGCCCGCTATAACAGCGAATTCCGTAAATTATCATTTATTCTTCGTTATTATAACACAGGCGGAGAAAAGCAAGCCCGAGCTGAAAAATATTACAATGATATATTTGAGCTTTCGCCGCCTGTCGATATTTCACGGGTAAAGCGCCGGGTTAAACAACTTGCTGATGAAATTCGTGCCGTCATTGAACCAGTTGTAATCCGCCGTAACCGATTGGATTTAAAACACGACCCGGTATATTCCCAGGAACTTGCCGAACTCTCCGATGTAGCAGATCCCATTGAGCTTTTTTATGAACTGACTTCTGATCAATCAGCATTTTACGACCAGGTGATTAATGAATATTTCGGAGAAGAAGGGCGATTCAGAGGTGCTATTTACCAGCCCTATGCCTACGAAAACCGCAACGAATTGGAGAAACTGGATGAAGAGGGCAACTTTGCTTATCAACAGCAGCGTAACTTATATGAATTCATGCGCCGCTTGCTGGTTAAGCGTTTTGAAAGTTCATTCGGCGCTTTTGCTGAAAGTGTAGAAAATTTTATACACATTCATTCTGTTGTATTAACTTTTATTGAAAAGACAGGAAAATATATTTTGGATCGCAGTTTAATCGAAAAGATTTGGGAAGAGGATGAGAAAACTATTGAAGAAGCTCTGAATCAATTCGTAAAACGTCTTGAAGAGGAAGGAAGCCTGAATCCGCGGCAAGATAGAGTTTATGTTATAGATGAATTCGATGAATCGGAACAATTCCTTGATGATATCCGGTCTGATTTGGAACTGCTTAAACATATTGATGAGCGGGTTAAAAAACTTGGACTTGTAGAAAACGATCCAAAGATTGAGCGACTAATAACAGCGGTCCAAGATATTCTGAAAACCAGATCCAATTCAGGTGAGCCTCGCCGCAAGGTGGTTATATTCAGCGAATACCAGGATACGGTGAAACACATTGTTCCTGCTTTGCAAAATGTTTTTCCGGGACGTGTTCTTGAGGCTGAAGGTTCGCTTAGCAGAGGATTTTTCGATGATTTGCTTGCCAACTTTGATGCGAGTTATACAATAAATGAACAACGTGATGACTTTGATATTTTAGTCGCAACTGACAAACTTTCAGAAGGGGTAAACCTGAACCGGGCTGGTGCAGTAATTAATTACGATATTCCTTGGAACCCAACTCGCGTGATTCAGCGGCTGGGACGTATAAACCGCATTGGTCGTAAAGTTTTTCAAGCCTTATTTATCTGCAATTTCTTTCCTACTGAACAAGGCGCCGAAGTGGTTAAAAGCAGGGAAATTGCTGCGCAAAAAATGTTCCTGATTCATAATACCCTGGGAGAAGATGTAAAAATCTTTGCACCTGAAGAAATTCCATCACCTGCTGAGCTTTTCAAACGTATCAACCGCAATCCGGAAGAAGAAGAGGAAGAAAGCCTGCTTACTAACATCCGTAAAGAATTCTATACCATTAAGGAAAAACATCCGGAAGTCGTCAGCGGATTGGATGATTTTCCCGCACGCATTAAAACAGCAAAGACAGCCGAGCAAAATCAAATGCTGGTTTTTCGACGAAAAGGTCTGCAGCTTTTCATCCATACCGTACCTGGCACTGCCGACGAAAAGCTTGATGTACAACCACTGCTTTTTGAAGAATCATTACCGTATATCCGCTGCCAGCCGGAAACGCCCCGCGAACCGCTAAGCTCTAGGTTCTGGCCTGCTTATGAAAAAATCAAGACATTCCGGGAGCAAACTCTGATGCCTCACAGTGAGCAATCATTGTTTACCAAAGCAGAGAACAATCTTCGCAGCGCTCTGGCTAACCATGCCGCCGAATTGGAAGAGTTCCTTCCCTTTATACAAACATTGTTGCGTGATTTAAAGGAGTATCAAACTTTACCTAAGTTTACAATGCGTCGATTGACTGCAATAGAGATGAATGGCAATGTATCTAAGAAGGGGCTGCTGCGTTTTCGCAGTGAACTTGAGACTCTAAAGCGATCTCTGGGCGAAAATTATTTAGAGCGTATAGAGAAGCGAGTTAAAGACTTTCATAGTGAAATTATCATTGCAGTAGAAAATATAATAAGGGATGCATAAGTAGTAGCCCCTACGCGAAGGACTATCTCTCATGGCATAATGAGAATGTATATTTGGGTTGATATATTATCTTTATATCTTAGTCTTTTCTTTATCTCGCTAAAGTGATATAATAGGAAAGCGATTTTAAGCAGAAACTGGAGGAATTAGAGATGAAGAAAATAAAAAAGACAAAACTATTACTGTTGTTTTTGGCACTGACCATGGTTTTCACATTAGCCGCTTGCGGAGATAAGAGTGAAAGTGATCTGAAATATGTCAAAAAGAACGGCAAGTTGGTAATTGGCTACACCGATTATGCGCCCATGAATTATACGGATGAAAATGGTACCTTTACCGGTTTTGACACTGAGCTGGCAACCTTGGTATGTGAGAAGCTTGGCCTTGAGCCTGAGTTTGTTGAGATCGACTGGAATACCAAAGAAGTAGAGCTGAATGCAAAGTCTATCGACTGCATTTGGAACGGCTTAACGATCGACGATGAACGTAAGGCGACCATGGAGATCACAAAGCCTTATGTGAAGAATGCACAGGTGGTTCTGATAAAGAAAGGCACTGCCTATGATGGTACGGCATCTTTGATCGGAAAGACTGTAGTGGCTGAGCAGGGTTCTGCCGGTGAAAATACCATTAATGCCGATGATAACCTGAAACAGGCAGACTTCGTTCCCAAGTCTCTGCAAACAGAGTGTCTGTTGGAATTGAAAGCCGGAACTGCCGACGCAGCAGTGTTAGACTTAACCTTAGCAAAAACTATGACAGGTGAAGGCACCAGTTATGAGGATATTGAAATTGTAGACTACCTGGCTGAAGAAGATTATGGAGTTGCCTTCCGCAAGGGTTCTGATATTTGTGCTGAAGTGAATAAGATTTTTGACGAGTTTGTTTCAAACGGTACCATGGCCAACTTAGCTGATAAGTACGGACTTGAACTGGCAGATTAGATTTATAGTACATAGATAATGAAAGGGGCAGAGGGATAAACCTCTGTCCTATCGCTTGTATTTTGAGGTAAGACAGATATGAATGAGATTCCAGTGATTATTAGCCGGCTGTCGGAGAGTTTTTTACTGAATTGCAGGCTTTTTGCATTAACCCTTTTGTTCTCGCTGCCTTTAGGCTTGTTGATTGCTTTTGGATCCATGAGCCGCTTTTACCCGATCCGGTGGCTGGTAAGAACATTCGTTTGGATAATCCGTGGAACGCCGTTGATGCTGCAGCTTATCATTATTTATTTTGGACCGGGCTTGATGAGTTTGGCTTTTTCCTGGCCCAGCGGTACATCCGGGCGTTTTGTTGCTGCGACAGTGGCTTTTATTATCAACTATGCCTGTTATTTTTCTGAAATTTTTCGAGGCGGTATTGAGAGCATACCTAAAGGCCAGTATGAAGCTGGTCAGGTTTTGGGCATGACAAAGAGACAGATATTTTTCAATGTAATACTGCTTCAAGTGGTGAAGCGTATCCTTCCTCCTGTTGGTAATGAAGTGATTACCTTAGTGAAGGACACAGCTCTTGCCAGAATCATTGCAAATAAAGAGATCATAATGATGGCTGGCGAATATACCAGTAAAGGACTTATTTGGCCACTTTTTGCAACAGGCATTTATTTTCTTGTCTTTGTGGGAGTGTTGACCTTACTGCTTGGTTGGTTAGAAAAGAAACTGAATTATTTCCGTGCATAAGAAGGAGGGATTCGATTGACAATTTTAGAAGTTAAAGATATTGAGAAACGTTTCGGACCTCTCCAGGTTTTAGATAATATCAGCTTTTCTTTGGTAAAAGGAGAGACACTTGCGATCATAGGTTCCTCCGGGAGCGGAAAGACCACTTTGCTGCGATGCATTAACTTCCTGGAGCGACCTGATAAAGGAAGTATAATCGTCAATAAAGAGGTGATTTTTGACGCAATGGATCCCGCTACCCAACGGGAAAGTGAAGTGCGGAAAAAACGCCTGCATTTCGGCTTGGTTTTTCAAAACTTTAATTTGTTTCCCCAATACACAGTTTTAAAAAACGTTACATTGGCTTTGGAACTGCTGGCGAAAGAACATCCTGACTATAAACAGGAGAAAAAAGCTATCATGGAAGAAATTCAGGATCGGGCAAGAACGCTTCTTTCTCAAGTTGGGCTATCGGATAAGCTGGACTATTATCCCCATATGATATCCGGAGGACAGCAGCAGCGCGTAGCCATTGCCCGTGCCCTTGCCCTGGAGCCGGACATACTGTGTTTTGATGAACCTACTTCTGCTTTAGACCCTGAGCTCACCGGGGAAGTGCTGAAGGTCATCAGGAATTTGGCTGAGCGCAATACTACAATGATTATTGTGACTCATGAAATGGATTTTGCCCGGGATGTGGCAGACCGTGTTATCTTCATGGATGAAGGTGTGATTGTAGAACAGGGCAGGCCTGAGGAAGTCTTTGGAAATCCGAAGGAGGAGAGAACCAGGCAGTTTTTGACCAGGTACAATCAAAAATAGACATATAGCGCTAAAAAATACATAACAAAATTCTGAAACATGTGTACTAAAAAGTTGTTTATGGTATAATGATTAAGTTATTTAAGATGCAATCTGAACTAAATGATTGCATTATTTTTATGTTAATGACTGAATCGAAAGAGGACTGATCACAGCAATATGAGGAAAGCTTCGATTGAAAGGAATCTCACTGAGGGTAGCGTTGCTAAACTTCTTTTACAGTTTGCGCTGCCTTTTATGTTTTCAAATCTTATACAAACTCTTTACAACGTAGCAGATATGCTTATAGTCGGTAATTACTCGGGGACTGCTGCAATTTCCGGTGTAAATATTGGCGGTCAGGTCACACTTATTCTGACGAATTTAATTATTGGCCTGACGGTAGGCGGTACCGTTATCATTGGTCAATACCTGGGCTCGGGAGACAGAAAGGGCGTGAAAGAGACCATCGGTACGCTGCTGACTTTTCTTCTCACTGTCGGTATTGGCTTTACTATTATCATGTTAATTCTTTCAGATGAAATACTCCGGTTGATGCAAACACCGGAAGAGTCTTATCAGCAGGCAAGAGACTACCTTGATGTTACCCTGCTGGGTACGGTATTTATTTTTGGATATAATGCATTTTCTGCTATTTTAAGAGGTTTTGGCGATAGTAAAAGACCGTTGATTTTTGTAACCATAGCATGCACAATCAATGTCGTTCTTGACCTGTTGTTTGTTGGCGTATATGGGATGGAAGCAAAGGGTGCAGCGATCGCAACTGTGATTTCACAGGCTATAAGTATGATTTTATGTATTATTTACCTGATAAGAAGTGATTTCGCGTTTGATTTTAAGCTTAGGTCGTTCAGATTCTATAAAGAACGTTTTATTATGATTATGCGGGTAGGCATACCACTATCGATCCAAAATGTAATTGTGAACTTTTCATTTCTTGTGCTTACCACTATTGCGAATGGTATGGGCGTAAATGCATCTGCAGCCGTTGGTATTGTCGGTAAATATAACGGATTTGCGATTTTGCCTGCCATTGCGGTTGGTTCTTCAGTTTCTGCAATGGTTGCACAGAACATGGGAGCAGGAGCGATCGATCGGGCAAAAAAGACTTTCTACACTGGCTTTATGTTTTCTTTTTCAATTACGTTTATAGTATTTATTATTACAAGGTTATTCCCAAGAGAGATCTTATCTGTTTTTGATGATGATCCGAATACGATTTCTGCCGGGGTAGAGTATATCAGTACTTTTTCTATTGATTACCTGATCGTACCTGCTACATTCTGTTTGAATGGCCTTATAACCGGTTCAGGACATACGATTATATCATCAATATGCGGAATCCTGTCATCAATTGGTTTTCGTGTCCCCATGGCGATAATTTTTGGATTGGTCCTGCAAAAAGGGATGTGGGGGCTGGGGCTTGCAGCGCCTGTCGCCAGTTTTGCTTCTGGTTTGATCCTGTTTATCTATTATGCTTCCGGAAAATGGAAAAAGAATATGATTATTAGACACTAGAGTCTACAATAATTGAGCAATAGCCCAGATATTATTTTAAGATGAATTATAGTAGGATATATATAAATATAGAGCTTTGGTAACAAAATAAATCAATGAATGAGAACTGAGGTAAAAGTAATGGATCAGAAGGAGCTTGAAACATATTTTCGTTCATTGGATCGATCATTATTCGTCGAAAATGATATGAAGAAGCATGCAGATCAAGACCGGCCTTTGCCCATAGGCTTCGGGCAAACAATATCGCAACCCAGTCTTGTGCTGGAAATGACAAGGCTTCTGTCACCTGAAAAGGATAGCAGGGTTCTGGAGATCGGAACAGGTTCAGGTTTTCAGACAGCTATTCTTGCGAGAATGTCATCGAAAGTTTTTACAGTGGAAAAGATTGATGTATTAATGGAAAATGCCAAAAAGAGGCTGGAGGCTTTAAACTTTTCGAATATCTATTATAAAGTTGGGGACGGAAGCAGAGGATGGCAAGAACATGCTCCCTATGACAGGATTATGGTAACTGCAGCAGCACGTGTTTTACCGGATGAATTGATCAACCAATTGGCAACTGGCGGCAGGATGGTTATTCCAGTTGGTCCATCGTATTTGCAGGAGCTTAAGCTTATTACTAAAGCAAGTGACGGCGATATACACATCAAATCAGTGGGAATGGTCAGATTTGTAGAGCTTAAAGGGGATTATGGCTGGACAAAGTGACCCTCAATATTGATGAAAAGTAAATGAGGATATTTATATGACTATATTTGAAAGGATCAAACAAGAAATAATGGATGACCCTATGAATGAGTCCTATACAAGAAATGGAATCCCACCTTTATTCAAAGCGTCTAAAAATGCTCGTATTGCAATAGTTGGGCAAGCACCGGGACGGAAAGCAGAAGAAACACAGTTGTTTTGGAATGATATAAGTGGTGATCGTCTGCGGGAATGGATGGGAATATCGCGTGAAGAGTTTTATAAGACTGACCGTATTGCTCATTTGCCTATGGATTTCTATTACCCAGGTAAAGCTAAACAAGGGGATTTACCACCCCGGAAAGGATTCGCAGAAAAATGGCATCCATTGTTATTAGAAAAAATGCCAAATATAGAAACGGTAATTCTTATAGGGAATCATGCTCAAAAACACTATCTTGGTAAAAGAAGGGGGAAAAACCTAACTGAAACAGTTAAAAATTTCAAAAATTATCTACCAGAATATTTACCATTGGTTCATCCTTCACCATTAAACTTTGGCTGGTTAGAACGAAACCCATGGTTTGAATACGAAGTTTTGTCGGTCTTGAAAGAAATAGTGAGGAATACCCTAAATAAGTAGGATTCAGCGAAGCTTAGAATTGGATTACAGGCTTTATCTTTTCAATATAGTAATAGAATTTCTATCAAAAACGATCAACCCATCTTTTCTCATTTTAGCCAACTCCCGAGATAAGGATGTACGTTGAACCCCGATCCTTTCAGCAAGAGCTTTTTTAGTTATATTTAGTTTGATGTGGTTAGATTTTTGTTTTTTACTCTCGTAATTAAGATAGTTCATAATGCTTTCACGTATTGTTTTATTAACATAATGCTTTATCTTATCTCCAAGAATGAACGCACGGTCGGAAGTAAGTTCTAAATATGTTCGTAAAAAGACAGGATTATTGCAAAATAATTCGAACAATACTTCCTTATCGATTTCCAATATATCGGTGGACAATTGAGTTGATACGGTCATGGGGTAATATGGATTTTTTGAAAATAATAAATTTCCGCCCAAAATATCATCTTTGTAGAATTCTGAGATTGTAAGCAGATTTCCGGATTCTTCAATGCGATCTATAACTACCTTGCCAGATATAATTATTTCTAATTTACTGCATAATTCTCCATCAAAATGAATGACGCTATTTTTTTTATAAGAAACAATCTTAAACTTTCCATTTTTAAGATTAGTATGAACATCACCATATGATAAAGATTTTATCAATGTTGTGTTTCTGATCAGATCAATATTACTCTGGGTCATATAATCTCCTTATGTGTTACCAAGGTAACACCTTTTTTTATATTGTAACGTTATAATATTAAAAACTCAATAAATGATGGAGGTATTAGATGAAACATATTATATCTGCAGTACGGATATTGTTCTTAGCATTGTTTCTCTTTTTGGTGCTGAATGGAAAAATGATTATTTGGCTTGCTTTATTTGCAGTAAGTCTTATAGGAGCGTTGCTGTTTGGAAGAGTATATTGCGGTTATGTCTGTCCGATGAATACATTGATGATACCGGCAGAATGGCTATCAAAAAAACTTAATATACAAACCGATGATCCTCCCAAATGGCTACGATCGGGGAAATTTGCATGGTTTGCATTGGTAGGAAGCGTTGCAGCCATGCTGCTTGCAAAAAGAATACTACATAAAAATATTCCTATTTTGCTTATTTGGTTGGTTGCCTCAATACTCATGACCCTCAGATACAAGCCGGCTGTATTTCATAATTTGATTTGCCCGTTTGGAGCGATTCAGAAAGTCTTTGGCAGAGCTGCAAAGTTTTCAAAAAGGGTAAAAAAAGAAAGCTGCATTGGGTGTAAACTTTGTGAAAATGTTTGTCCCTCTGAAGCTATAGAAGTTAAATCAATAGAAAAAAAGGCTGAAATCGAAACTTCGATATGCTTGCAATGCTCTAATTGTCAGCAGGTATGTCCCAAGGACGCAATCCACTACTCGAAATAAA
>JAAYNO010000009.1 GCA_012520855.1 Clostridiaceae bacterium
CTTCCTGATCAAAATGGCGTAATTCGGGCGGACGGAAAAGTAATTCTGCCTCCTGAATACGAAACCCTAAGCTTAACTCCAGGCAAACAAATTCTTGCCCGGAAGAATTCGGAAGAGCCTTACAACCTGTTTGACGAAACCGGCAAAAAAATATTTGAGTTCAATCCAGACTTTGATGGAGAGCTTCTATTTGACAGTATAGGCCACTACATGTTCCGTTCGGGAGACAAAATGATGACTGTAATATCAAATACAGGAACTGTTATGTGTAATATTGAGATCAATCAGGATACGAGCTTCCGGTTCATCAGCGGATTAATTCAGACAACAGAAAGCAATGGAACTTGCAGATACTATACAGTTGCCGGTAATAGCATCTTTCATGTTGAGTAAGTGGTGGAGAGGGTATATCAGGCGCATTATTTATGCAGCGCATTGCACAAACTTCATAAAAACACAATATTTATGCAACGCGCTGCATAAATATTGAATCGTCACATAAACTATGCTATGCTATTCATAAAAAGGCAGGTGATCATGTGAGTGAACTTATAGCCCGTCCGGATTATCTTGAGCAATTAATAAGATTCCGTGATAAGAAACTTATCAAGGTTATAACCGGCATTCGCAGATGCGGTAAGTCAACGCTGCTCGATCTCTATGAAGATTATTTAAAATCACAGGGAGTGGAGGACAGACAGGTTATCCGGCTCAATCTGGAATTTCCCGAATACCATGAGCTTCAAACATATATGCAGTTATACGATTATATTAAAAAGCAATTGCAGGAAGACTGCATGAACTATGTATTTATTGATGAAGTTCAGACTATACCCGAATTTCAAAAAGCGGTTGATGGTTTATATGTTCGCAAGAACTGCGATGTTTACATTACTGGATCAAATGCTCATATCCTATCAGGCGAACTGGCAACATTGCTTTCCGGAAGGTATGTAGAAATAAAAATGCTTCCGTTATCATTCAGGGAATATATCACAGCACTGGGCGAAAAATCAGACCTGGCAATCAAATACCGCAATTATATAGAGAACAGTTCATTTCCTTATGCACTGGAACTTTCCAATAAGAAGGATATCCGGGCATATCTCGGAAGTATTTTTGACTCGGTTATTCTAAAGGACATAGTGACAAGAAGAAAAATTGCAGATGTAACAGGTCTGCAAAATGTAACTCGCTACATCTTTGACAATATCGGCAATATAACCTCAGCCACAAAAATAGCAAATACTATGATTTCGGCTGGCAGAAAAATCTCTGTTCACACTGTAGATAGCTATCTGGAAGCACTGACGGAAAGTTTTATACTTTATAAGGTCGGACGGTATGATGTTAAAGGCAAGCAGCAGCTTGTTATTGGTAATAAGTATTATGCAGCGGATATTGGATTACGTTATTATCTTCTGGGAAGAAAAAAAGCCGACATGGGGCATATTCTTGAAAATGTAGTTTTTTTGGAGCTGTTAAGGCGAGGATATGAAGTATATGTCGGCAAGGTTGGTAGTGCCGAGGTAGATTTTATTTCCATAGGCGAAAACGGTGAGGAATACTATCAGGTCGCATATACAGTGGAAGGGGAATCTAGTAGCGGGAAAAGCATATTGGAACGTGAACTTGCGCCACTGGAAGCAATCCGTGACCACAACCCAAAATATTTGCTTACCATGGATTTCACTCCGAATACTTCGCACAATGGCATAAAGCAAATAAATGCGCTGGATTGGCTGCTGGGTGAATAAGAGTAACAAGGATTAAGTCGGTAAAAAGCCGCGAGATAAGCATTTGCCATTCTTGCGGCCTTTAAGGTTACTATAAATAATTCAAATAACTTATTCAACGTGAAAACATACGCAGCAGCCTTATAAAATGGTTTGA
>JAAYNO010000063.1 GCA_012520855.1 Clostridiaceae bacterium
AAACATGTTGTGACAGCCAACAAAGCTCTGATTGCTACAAAGGGTATGGAATTATATAAAATTGCCCAGGAAAATGATGTGGATCTATTGTTTGAGGCCAGTGTAGGAGGAGGTATCCCTATAATTAAAGGGCTTAGGGAAGGACTTGTCGCAAACAGGTTTGAAAGCATTTATGGTATTTTGAACGGTACAACCAATTATATCCTTACAAAAATGCATCAGGAAGGCCTGGATTTTTCCGACGCTTTGAAGAATGCTCAGGAAAAGGGTTTTGCCGAGGCCGATCCTACTCTTGACATAAACGGCGGAGATGCTGCGCACAAGCTGACCATATTAGGCTCTATTGCATCCAATTCTTTTATCCCCTTTGAAAAAATATATGTGGAAGGGATCACCAGGATCACTAAGCTGGATATCAGCTTTGCACAGTCTTTTGGAATGACCATCAAGCTATTGGCAATTTACAGGAGATACAATGATGGTGTGGATTTACGTGTACATCCCACATTAATAAGCAATTCACACTTATTGGCTGCTGTCAGCAATGAGCTGAATGCTATTTTTGTTAAAGGCGATTTTGTAGGCAACACAATGTTTTATGGTCCGGGAGCTGGTGAACGGCCTACCGCAAGCGCGATTGTAAGTGATATTGTGGATCTTTCCAGAGATTTGCTTCTTAAAGAGGGCGAAAAGTATTGTAACAGAGCCATAAGCCTTACACAAAATGTCAGATTTGTACCCATCGAAGATATCCAAAGCCGCTTCTATCTGCGCTTCATGACCAAGGACAAGCCCGGTGTATTGTCCATGATTTCCGGAGTTCTGGCCCAATATGGTATTTCCATATCCTCCATGGTCCAGTTAGAAAGTCATGAAAAGGATAACTACGTTCCAATCGTCCTTCTGACCCATGAAGCCCTTGAAAAATCCATGGAGCAAGCTCTTAAGAAAATCGTTGAATTTGATTTTGTAAAGGAAGATTACCTTAGATTGAGGATTTTTGAGTAATTTAATAGAATAAAATGGCAATTGGCTTTTATCGGGGTTAATTATGATCAAAAAAATAATTAATTATTTTAACGGATTCAAGCTTCGTAACAAGCTTCTTATTTCCTATTTGTTCGTTATTCTATTGCCAGTGGCCAGCATCGGGTATTTTCTCATTAACAGAACGATCGCCAATGTTATGGAGCACGAAGAATATACCAGCCGGATAAACGGCAGGCAGATAGCCGCAAATATAAGCGACAAGCTTGACGATTTGCTGGCATTGACAAGCAACATCTATTATGAGGATCAATTGATGGATTTTTTACAGACCATCAATCCCCATTCGGACACCCTTCAAAGATACAATGAATATAAAACTCAATTTGACAGATATTCCAAGAGATTCCCTATCAACTTCGGCTCTCTGATGAAATTATCAATATACACAACCAATACAACCATATTGCCTGATGGATACTTTATTATCCATATAACCGATGAACTGGCTTCGCAGGATTGGTTCCGGGAGGCATGCGAAGCCAAGGGACAAAGTATTTTTCTGGAACCCTTCACCAAGGATGACGCGGCCCGCAATATCGGCGGGAACCGTTTCCTGGCAATTGTCAGGCTGCTCGATCCGTTCTCCAGCAGCGGCGTTGTCAATGTCTTAAAGCTTTCTCAATGAATCTGAAGCCGGGTTATGACCTTGAGTACCAGGGCAGATATACTGATGTGGATTGGGAATGCGCCCAGGTATACGCATCAGAGATCAGGATGACCAACTCCGATACCATGGGTTCGTTGCAGGCTATCTCAAGGACATCCAAGGATCCCCAGAGAGCTGCAATGTTCCTGGAACTTGTAAATACCGATCCTTATCTTAGCAACCTTATCAATTACGGTATCGAAAACAAGCATTATACAAAAGTCAGCGATAATGTCATACGTCCGGTCGAAAACAACCAGTACGGACCCAACATGCAATGGATGTTCGGAAATCAGATGCTGGCTTATCTGTATGAAAACGAAAATCCTGATAAGTGGACGGAATTTGAAGAATTCAACAGTAAAGCTATTCCTGATGAAAATCTTGGATTTATTTTCAACATCGAGCCTGTCCAAACCGAAATGGCTGCAGTCGCCAACATTGTAAATGAATACTTCCTTGCTCTTACCTGCGGAGCCGTTGACCCTGCTGAGAAGCTCCCGGAAATGAGAGCCAAGCTAAAATCAGCCGGTGTTGATAAAATCATAGAGGAACAGCAGAATCAGTACGATGCATGGAAGGCCTCCAAATAAGTGATGCTAAAATAAATCCAGTACTAATTGTTAGAATTGCCGGCAAAGGCGGTTGTAATGGCTACAACCGCCTTTTGCGTATATTATAGAACGATGGATCTTCATATCAGCCAGACAGGTACCATCCAGTTATTGCTGTCGATTGGGCGCAGATTGTTGGCAAAGCATATAACACCTGGCCTTATCCTGGTCAGGTGTTGGAGGCGCCACTCGGATGTTCAACAGGTTCAAATCCGGCTTCGGGTTCTTTGTAATAAAAAAGCATTTAGCTTCGATTAGCTAAATGCCTTCATTTGGAGGCGCCACCCGGATTTGAACCGGGGAATAAAGGTTTTGCAGACCTCTGCCTTACCACTTGGCTATGGCGCCAGATATAAAAACCGCAGTGATACATTTATCCCTCTGCGGTTCCATTTGTGGAGC
>JAAYNO010000064.1 GCA_012520855.1 Clostridiaceae bacterium
AGAGATCATGAAAAAAAGCAGGGTAAAAAGAGCGATGAGTCTGAGAAAAATGGCGGTGAGAAAACCGGGGAGGTAAAATTGCCCCAGGAGAGGCATACTATAGATATACGAATTTAGATACATCTAATTTCGCAGGAATTTAATTATGTTCTGATTACTTGGTAAAAAAGATAAAATATTTGATTTACATATGATAAAAGATTGAGGTATAAAATAATGGCTGTGTTTTTTATTTGTATCATTCTAATCGGATCAGGTTTAACTTTGTTTGCCTTAATTCTTATGTTATTCGAGAAAAAACGGCTTCATGATTATCGCAGTGACCTTAGGGAGAAAAAAGAGGATTTGATTAAGGTTATTGAAGATGCTGAAGAGCTGATCACCGAGATGAATCGATTTTCCGAATATACAGTGACTCAGTTAGAAGAGAAAAATGATGTTCTGTTAAAATCCATTGCTGAAGCAGATTTAAAAATTGAATTAATGAATTCTTATAATATGGAAGAAGATTCTGTAAACTCTTCTGCTATCTATGATGAATCAGCCGTATCACAAATCCTGGAAGAAGAAAACCCTATGACTCATGATATTACAGCCTCCCCGCGCAAGAGCAAGGTGCTGACCTTTGACTTAAAGCGACGGGAGATCATCAAGCTTGCCAAAAGCGGTCTGGACTGCACCGAAATAGCGCGCCTTCTCAACTGCGGAAAAGGGGAAATAGAACTTATTTCAAGAATGGGCAGGTAATTGGAAGTGAAGTTGATTGACGGAAAAAGTGTACTTCTCGGAATGGGCATAGGAATAATTCTGACTTCGCTTTTAGGAGTTATTTTCTTTGCGGGATATTCGCCCCAATTGACCGACGCCGAAATCATAAGGCTTTCCCAAAAGCTTGGAATGGTGGATAAATATGAAACCAGCCGGGATATCAAACGAAATCCGGACGGCAGCATTCTTTTTATTGTCTATGAGGGAGAAACCTTTATTGATGTTTCAAAACGATTATATGAAGCAGGCATTATTGAGAGCTCAATTGAGTTCGAAATCATGATAAAAAAAGATGACCTTGAAGGGTCTATCAAGCCCGGAGAATACACTATCAGGCATAGTGACGATATCAGGTCGATAATAGAAAAAATTACTGATAGTTATCCGGCGGTTCCTTAAATCCTTGAAAGTGACATAAGTCTTGATTTTGAGTAGGTCTTATGCTAATATAAACTATGTTCTTTTTATAACTGAACATTCTAAAAACTATAGTTTCAGTAAATGCCGATGTGATGGAATTGGCAGACGTAGTGGACTCAAAATCCACCGGTGGCAACACCGTGCCGGTTCGAGTCCGGCCATCGGCACCAGGTTAAATGAGTAATGGGGACATTCCGCGCTGTAGCGGTGCGTCCCCATTATTCATGTCATCCTAAGCGAAGCGAAGAGTCTATATAAGATTCTTCACTACGCTTCGCTCCGTTCAGAATGACAAGTTAGGCTTCGCTCCGTTCAGAATGACAAGTTAGGCTTCGCAGTTAAACTGTATTAAACGCATTTGTGTATTAAGCTTATGTTTTTAAGTGTGTTGTTCTACGTTTGACCTCTTGTTCAATCTGAGAATAATTCTCAGCAGAGCAAAACAAAGCAATATTTTCGACAGCTTGCCAGAAAAAAGCCCTAAAAAGGCAGTCAAACCATTGATTATCCGGTTTTTCTTTATATGGGCTTTGGGACAAATATGGCATGAAATTTCAACAACGGGTCTTTTAGCACCGCAAGCTCCGCAAAAAAGCGCCCCCTCGCGCCAGGACCTCCCGCAACTGCAGATAAGTGGGATCTCAACACTTAATTATATAATTTTTAGTATAAAATTTAAATGCTCATGCTAAAAGTTATGCCTTTAGTAAAGTAGCTATTTGTTGTTTTTTGTTTCTCAATCTTTATTTTTCAGTTTGTCAAGCATCGGATCCACAATTTCCTTGCCATAGGCGGTTTCGGCGATCTTCTCGGCAGTTTCAGCTGCTTTATTCAATAGTCCGTCGCCTTCAACCGCTTCACCGATTGCGTCTCCTACAGCCCCTATTGCAGCATTGCCCGAACCCGATATGAGTCCATCCTTTATGGCATCTCCAATGTCAGTGCCGTCGTTTACCGCACCTGCTACTTCTCCTGCTACTGTACCCCCGATAG
>JAAYNO010000065.1 GCA_012520855.1 Clostridiaceae bacterium
AGGTCTGGCAGCGTTACACCGACTGGATGTATGAAAACCGCTTTATAGAAGAAAGCATAGATGTTACTAAAGCTTATACCAATGATTTTATAAAATAGAAGGTTAAAATGGATAATAAAATCAAAATCACTGATCTTAATATGGTATACACAGGTCTTGAAGATGATGACGGCAGCGGCCTGGGAGTGTTATCTGATGTAAATCTTGAGGTTTTTGACAATGAATTTGTTTCATTGCTTGGACCCAGCGGATGCGGAAAAAGTACGCTCTTAAGGCTGATTGCCGGCCTTGAGCAGGATTACGAAGGAGAGATCCTTTTGTGCGGGGATAATCCCAGGAACAAGAGGATCCCGGTTTGTTACATGCTTCAAAAGGATTGTCTTATGCCCTGGAGGTCTATGTTGTCAAATGTTTTGCTGCCCATAGAAATAAAAAAGGGAGATCTTAAAAAGGCCAGGGAAGAAATAAAACCGCTTATTCATGAATTTGGACTTGCCGGCTTCGAAAACTACAGACCCCGGCAGTTGTCAGGCGGCATGAGACAACGGGCGGCTCTGCTGAGAACATATCTCATGGATGGTGAAATAATGCTCCTGGATGAGCCTTTCGGGTCTTTAGATGAGATTACCAGAATGCAGATGCAGGACTGGCTTATTTCGGTCTGGGAAAAACATAAAAAAACAGTTCTTTTTGTTACCCATGACATAGATGAGGCGATCTACCTGTCTGACAGAGTACTTGTTATGAGCGACAGACCCGGAACTGTAAATGGCGCAATACAAATAGATTTTGAACGCCCTAGAAAAAGAGACATGATATTGACCACCCGATTTTCAGAATATAAAAAAAATATACTCAGCCTCCTGTCCTGATGTCCTATCTATTAAACAAAATATTTTAATAAGTTTTAATTTAGTTTATTGTGGAAAATACATAAAGAGGCTGCGGTGTTGATCAATAACTTAGACTGCAATCCTCTGTTTTATTAAAATTGGGGGGTGTTTAGCTTTGGAACTGGATTCAAAGTTTGAAAAACTAATAAAAGGTGAGGTACAGTATAAATCGGCGAATCTGGGCTGCAACCTATTAATTTCCAGGCTTCAGCGCAAGTATGACCAGGATAGCTCACAGGAAGTGTTAAATAGCTGCATTCAGGAACTAAAAACATTTTTTGAAAAGTATAAAGTCATATCAGCGAAGGATTTAGAAGAAATAGCGAAATTATAGGAGGAGTTATTATGTTTATATCACTGGAGGAGACAAAAAAACTCATTGCAGAGGGAAGACTTTTACATATAGCAGGCGAAGAAAAGCTGATGGAACAGTTGCCGAGGGGCAATTGGATAGGAGGGACGACTCCTTATTTTATCACTGAAGATGGGGGTATTACCAGCAGTGATAAGCTATATGTTAACGAGATAGATTTCGCTGCTGATTTTAAGGCAGCGATCTATGATAAGGATAATATAATGAATATAACCAAAGATGCATATCAAAACGGTGTAACACTTCTAATACTGCCATTTGCCAGTGAAGTTGCTGTTGATTTCTCCAAAGAAGCACCAAATTCTGAAGAATTATTATTAACTCCCATTGTGGGCTGGATTTCCGGATTCAATCTTGAAACAGGCGGAACAGCAAAAGCATATAATGGAACCATGGGGGCTGGATATAATAATAAAGCTGTTGCTTTGCATATAGGTTTGCCGGATAATAAGTTTGCCTCTATTGGAATAATCAATATATTTAAATATAATGAAAATTCGGATAAGATAGAATTTTTTGAAGACAGTCTGTCGGTTGAAAAGTGCCTGGTCAATGGCAGGGAGGTCAACTTTGAAGAATATATCACAAAAAATAATATAGATACAAAACTGCCCCTGATTTCCGACTACAATAGTGTATTGGTGAATATATCAATAAAATCTGTATCAAAAGAAAACCATACTGTTGAATTGTATGCGCCTGTATTTGCAGGAAGAGAATATCGGTTTGCAAATCCTGTGGAAGATTATCATGACAGCTTTGTGAAATGCTTAAAGGATGCCGGAAGCAGCAATCCGTTCTTTTCATGTAACTGTATACTTAATTATCTTTATGGTGATTTTGAAGGAAAGCCTACAAAGCCTTATGCAGGCCCTGTTACTTTCGGTGAGGTAGCCTACCAACTGTTGAATCAAACTCTTGTATACGCTGAGATCATTGAATAGCGGTATAAGCTGGAAAGGCGGACAGGAGGTTTATCCCACCGATGGGACAAACCTCCTGTCCCTTTATTCAATTTTAGTATATAATTAAATTGATGAAGTATAATTATAAAAAATAAATGAAGTATAATCATAGAGAGGTGAAAAGATATGCAGAATAATAATTATAACTATGGGGCAAGGACCTTTGAAGAAGAATATGCAACTATAAAAGGAATGAATGCATTTATAACAAAGGTTTTTGGATGGATGTTCATAGGGCTCTTGCTTTCAGCCGGTGTCGCTTATTATGTATCGACCAATATAAATATAGTAAGCATAGTCTTAGGAAACAGCTTCATATTCTTCGGATTGATGATAGGTGAGATTATACTGGTATCTGTTTTGTCTGCCAGGATCACCAGACTCAAATATGGGACCGCCGTAAGCATGTTTTTAATATATGCGGCTTTGAATGGAATCACACTATCTGTGATCTTTTTGGCTTATACACAACAATCGCTTGTAACAGCATTCGCAATTACCGCAGCTACATTTGGAGCAATGTGTGTATATGGATATTTTACAAAAGTCGATCTGACTCAATTCAGAAGTCTTTTGTTCATGGGGCTTATTGGTTTGGTCATACTTTCGATAGTGAATATATTCCTCAGAAGCAGTGGCGTGGAATGGTTTATCAGCATTCTCAGCTTATTTGTTTTTCTCGGTCTGACAGCTTATGATATGCAAAGCCTTAAAGCTTATTATTTCGGAACCGAAGGTGACATGGTCCTTAGAAGAAACCTGGGAATTATCGGCGCTTTGCGCTTGTATCTTGATTTCATAAATCTTTTCCTGACTATTCTGAGATTGTCTAACAGAAGAAAATGATTTAAACCGGACAAGGGGACAGGAGTGGGATAAACCTCCTGGCCCCTTTTTCAAATTGTCTTACCTCTTTCAACTCACTTTTATTTTTTTTGCATTTTTGTTATGATAATGATGCAGATTATTAAGTACAAGCTTTTAATGCACTTTATGGGACGTATGAAGAAAGGGTTACTGGGAGTTGGAAACAAAAATAAATAAAGATAGATTCAAAATAAAAACAAGCAAGTCTATGGCAAACGTAATGGGTGTGGAAAATGCTCCTGAATTCTCAGACTGGGTTGAACAGGTGAGAAATCTAAATACGGCATATACCCTTGAAACAGGAAAAACAAAGAAATTCAAGCTTGATGTATTCGGTTGCCAGATGAATGAGCGTGACTCTGAGACTATAGCCGGAATGCTCACCGATATGGGCTTTGAAGAGGTATCAAAAAATGATTTTGCCGATATGATAGTATTTGTTACCTGTTGTGTCAGGGAGAACGCGGAAGAACGCATTTACGGGCATATCGGCGCTCTTTCGGGAGAATGTGCAAAAAATGGCTCGTTTATTGTCGCATGCGGATGCATGATGCAGCAGCCTCATGTTGTTGAAAAAATCAGAAAGTCATATCATAATGTGAAAATCGTATTCGGAACCCATAATATCCACACTTTTCCCGCGCTTTTGCACCGCTATCTGACAAAGGGAAAGAGAGTTTTTGAGGTCTGGGAAAAGGAAGATAAAATAATCGAAGAACTTCCGATAAAACGAACAGAAAAGCATAAGGCATGGGTCAATATCATTTATGGCTGTAACAATTTTTGCTCTTATTGTATCGTTCCTCATGTCCGGGGGCGGGAAAGAAGCAGGAGCATTACTGATATTTTAGCTGAAATAAAGGCTCTTGCGGCAGATGGCTGCAAGGAGATAACACTCCTGGGTCAGAATGTAAATTCATATGGCAACGATTTAGGAGAAAAAGATTTGTTTGCAAAGCTTCTTTATGCCAT
>JAAYNO010000066.1 GCA_012520855.1 Clostridiaceae bacterium
CAATGAGGAATTGACGGAAGATCCATTGGAAGATGATGACGGCATCCCCGAAGGACAGCCTCCTGCTGAAGATATAGGAGAACCTATCGAAGAAGAAAACTGGGATGGCATTGATTGGGATGAAGGCAACCCTAATTATGACTAAACGAGAATTCAGATAAGAGAAGCGGCCAGATATGGCCGCTTATTTTTGCTTGATCATCCACGGATAGCATAAATATAGTCATCCAAAGTACAGCCAACTTTATCAAGGAGTATTTCCTCGGGAACATTTTTTATTTTTCCATTGATGATTTGCTGGTATTGAACAGGCATATATTGGCTTTTTGTATAATATGAATAAATAAAACGGTGACATTCCGTGGCAAGTAGAGTAGCCCACCCTTAGTACTGGGCTACTAAATTTTTTTAACCCTATGTTTTCTCGTAGCGCAGCACGAGGGTGAGTTATTGATTGAAAGACTATCTTTGGCCCAAAATGAGTAAGAAGGACCGTCCCCTATACTCATTCTGGTTTTGGACCGAAGTATTGGTAGTAATAGCAAAGGAGTCCGCCGTTAAAGAGTTTGCGGTTCTTATCGGCTTTTCGCCCGAAGTGTTTTTCAAACTCGGGGTCAGCATTAATAATATAATATGACCATGTAGGAAGCTTCTTGAAGCTCTGCCCCATTTCCTGATAAAGCAGGCTGTTTTTCTTCTTTTCTCCAAGCCTCTGTCCATAAGGAGGATTGGTTACAATAAACCCGTATTTTGCTTTTGATGAAATATCCTTAACATCACGAACCTGAAAATGAATGATCTCTGATACTCCCGCTTGCCTTGCATGGTAATTTGCCATACTTATAGCTTCGGGATTTATATCAAAGCCTTGTATTAAAATTTCATTAACAGGCTTTATAAGATCTCTGGCTTCATTTAACGCATTATACCAGACTTCCTTAGGTATTACAGGCCATTCCTGGCAATCAAATTCCCTGTCAAGACCGGGTGCTTTGTTAATTGCCATCAGAGCGGCTTCAACGGGAATTGTCCCGGAACCGCAGAATGGATCGATCAAGTGTTTCCCCGGTGACCAGCGGCTAATCATGAGCATTGCGGCAGCCAATGTTTCCTTTATGGGAGCATTGTATCCAAGACTTCTGTAACCCCTTTTATGAAGGCCATCTCCTGTTGTATCCAACGAAATGATAAACTTATCCTTGGTGATACTGAAATCAATATGGTATCTTGGTCCCGTTTCAGGAAAGGTTTCCAGCCTGTAGACTTTTTTCAGTCTCTCTACTACTGCCTTTTTTATAATAGACTGACAATCGGAAACACTCATTAATACTGATTTAACGCACCTGCCCGTAACGGGGAATCTCGCATCCTTCGGAAGCCAGTTCTCCCACGGTATGGAAATTACAGCCTCAAATAAATCGTTAAATGTTGTGGCATTAAATTCGCCAAGTAAAACATATACTCGCCCTGCCGAACGCAGCCATAGATTAGCTCTGCATATTGCTTCAAAATCACCGTCAAAATATATTTTACCGTTGTCTGTAAACGTTTCTCCATATCCAAGATGTTTTATCTCTCTTGCCACCGCAGACTCCACACCAAAAGTGGCTGTGGCAAAAAGGCGTAATTTATCCATTCCTTCTCCTTTTGTCGGTTAAGACTCCTCGTTTCGCGATGCTTAGTCTACTATTTCTCTGAACACCGAACCACCTATGAACTCTCTTAAAATTGAATTTGAAGGCACATCATCCATAGGAGCTGAAAGAAAATAGCTTAAAAATTCTATAAGCCTGCGCGCCTCCGAATATTGGGGCATATCGTTTGATATACTCTGAAGCAGAGGCATGGCCAGCGGTTTTAATATCAAGAGCTCATAAATGAGAGATGAATTAAACATTACATCCGCCTCTTCCTGGAATGGGAATATGTTCTTCTCTTCTCCCTTTCTTACATTTGTCCACATCTCCAAAGTTTGGGGAGCAGATGTCCCCCTGTATCTGTTGTCCCTGACTATACGCCTTATCAGCCTTAAGTCGGTTGTGGGAATACGGTTGTGCATATCAATACGCATTGATGTAATGGCACTTATATAAATATTAAATTTATTCTCTGGCTTTATATCTCTGGTAAGGCCCGGGTTCAACGCATGAATGCCCTCTATTACCAATACCTGCCCTTCTTCCAGCTTTAATTTTTTGCCTCTGAATTCTCTCATGCCGGTTTTAAAATTAAATGTGGGCAGATTTATTTCACCGCCTGAAAGCAAAGTATTGATATCTCTGTTAAACAGCGGTAAATCCACTGTTTCCAATGCTTCATAATCAGGCTTACCGTCTTCGTCCAAAGGTGTTCTGGTTTTATCGACAAAATAATCGTCCACCGATATGGTTAGCGGAGTAATCCCATTCACTTTAAGCTGGATCGAAAGCCTTTGTGCAAAGGTCGTTTTCCCGGAAGAAGAAGGCCCTGCTATCATAATAAGTTTTTTTTCAGGCTGACAGAGCTTTATCATGTCGGCAATTCTGGCAATCTTTTTTTCATGAAGTGCTTCCGCTATAAGCACCAGTTCTTTCAGACGATTATTTTCAAAAACATCATTCAGCTTCCCTACATCCTCAACACCAAGTATATTGATCCAGTCACTATACTCTCTAAAAATATTAAAAAGCTTTCTTGGAATCGGTATGTTTGGAAGAGTTGTCGGGTTTTCTTTTTTCGGCAGGATCAAAACAAGCCCGCCATGATGAGCTTCCAGCCCAAAAAGGCTTAAATAGCCTGAACTGGGCACCATATAACCATAAAAATAATCCTCTATATCATCAAAAATATAAAGCGAAACATAGTCCTTTTCCCGGTTTTCTATGGCACGATGCCTGTCTTCACGGCCTCTTCTTAAGAATATTTTCCTGGCTTCCTCAATAGATACGATCACTTTTGTAAATTTAATATCCAGCGTTACCAGCTCACGCATACGCTTTTCAATGTTGGCCGCATCATCGGAAGTAACATTATAGTCAATTATTTCAAAGAAAACACCCCTGCTTACAGAGTGGCGTATTTGTATTTCCTTTTCAGGGAACAAATCATGTACTGCCTTAATAAGTAAAAATTGCAGGCTTCTTTCATATATTCTTATGCCATCTTCAGTGGACAGATCGATAAAGCTGATGCTACAGTCTTTCTCTATAGGATAGGTCAATTCTCTGATTTCATTATTCACAAAAGCGGCTACGATGAGGGCACCTTTTTTGCCTGTCTTACCTTTGGTTAATTCCTCGATCCTGGTACCCTTTTCCACATAAATATCCTGTCCGCTCAAATCAATCCTGATGTCTTTTTGAACCATTGAATCAAAATACCTCCTGATTATTTACCAATATATCTATTATCCTATATTTACCCTCTTTCAACAAGCAATAAGGCTTTTCTTCCTTATATTTAAGTATATCCAGAAGAAAAGCCCTGTATTTTTGAATATATAATATGAGGTTAACCAAGAAGGATCGTTTAAGAAATCCTTTGGCAGATAATATCAAACAATATTATTCATCTAAAACCGTAAAATATGTATCTATCGTATTTTCACAATCCAGTCCGACAAAAACCCTGAAAGAACCCGGCTCAACAATGAAATCACCCTTATGGTCAAAAAAGCCTAATTCCTCTTCTCCAAGAGTGAACTCCACAATTTTGGACTCTCCCTTTCCCAGAGTAATCCTTTTGAATCCTTTCAACTCTTTGCACGGTCTTAAAAGTGATGAGACACAGTCATTTATATAGCATTGAACAACTGCTTCTCCTGATCTGTCACCTACATTTTCAATGTTAACCGTCACCCTGACCGACTCATTTTTCTTTATTTCATTTCTGTCAACTTTAATATCGCTTACTTTAAAGTCTGTATAAGTCAAGCCATAACCAAAGCAATAAAGAGGCTTATCGGTGATATCATTGTATTTTAAATGTTCAGGTCTGTCACTTCTTACTTGAATAGGGTTGTAGTAAATAGGGATCTGTCCTTCGGATACCGGCACGGTAACAGGCAAACGGCCGCCTGGTTCGGCTTCGCCGGTAAGAATCTGTGCAATTGCTTCAGGACCTCCTGTTCCGGGATGAAATACATAAAGGATCGCAGACACATGAGGTATTACCCTTACCAGACTTAATGGCCTTCCTGCCACAACAACCAGAATCACTTTTTTCCCTCTGTTTGAAAGCGAGATTATCTGTTCCTCCTGGCCTTCGGGAAGCCTTAAGTTCGCAATATTGTTTCTTTCTCCCGAACGATCCGGGTCCTCACCTGCAAAATAAACGACAGTATCTATATAATCGTCTTTGCCCAATATCCTCTCGGACAAGAAATAGTCCAGATGCCTTATTTCGGTATTATCCAGCTTGCGCTTCAAAATATCTATGACAGGCTCAACTACATGATCCACTCCATCCAGGCACCAGCATCCAAAATATTCTCTCCTTGCCTTAGCATAAGGTCCAGCCACATAAATCTTTTTTATGTCTTTAGACAATGGCAATGAGGATTCTTTATTCATCAACAGAGCAGATGCCTGGCGCGCTGCCTCAACACTTATGTTTTTGGCTTCTGAAGACAGTGTAAACTTGTTCTTATCCTTTAACGGCTCTACCTCTCTATTCCAAAGATTAAGCCGCAGCTTTACTTTAAGGATTCGAAGAACGGCATCGTCAATCCTCTCGATCGGTACTTTCCCTTCTTCAACTAATTTCTCAAGATATTTTTCAAAGCAGAATGAGCACATATCCATATCTATGCCCGTGTTTGCCGCAATTTCAGTAGCCTGCTTTTCATCGGTGGAATATCGGTACTTGACAAGCTGGCTTGTGGTGCCTGAATCGCTTACTATAAAGCCATCAAGTCCGCCTAATTCCTTTATCATATGAGTAAGTATGTTATAGCTTGCCGATACAGGCTCGCCATTCAAATCATGATATCCGGACATTATGCTCCCCGCTCCGGCCTTCATTGCAGCGAGGAATGGAGGAAAATAAACATTCATTAGAGTATGCTGTGATATCTCTACAGTGTTCGCATCCCTGCCGCCCTCAACAGCCCCATACCCGATAAAATGTTTTGGACACGCCAGAATTTTTTCCTGTTTCCCCAAGTCTGCAGGATTCCTACCCTGAAGGCCCCAAACAGCCGCTTCAGCCATTCTGGAAGTTAAATATGTATCTTCGCCAAAGCCTTCGGCAATGCGGCCCCATCTGGGATCTCTCGCAATATCCAGCATGGGTGCAAAAGTCCAGAATATACCTTCGGAGCTCGCTTCTTCAGCAATCAAGGCAAATGATTTTTCTATCAGTTCGGGGTTAAAACTGGCAGCAATACCGAGACCTATGGGAAACACAGTAAAATGTCCATGGATAACATCCTTTCCATAAAGCACTGGTATACCCGTGCGGCTTTTCCTGCTTGCTTCCATTATCTTATTATGTATATCCCTCTGGTCGCTGAAATCCTCATAGGTCAAGTAAGCTCCATATTTACCCTGTTTGAACGCTTCAAGCATGTCATTTAAATTTTCCTTGTTTATAAGTCCTAAATTCATTTGTCCAATTTTTTCGGATAGAGTCATTGATTTCAAAATCTCTCTTGCTTTCGCTTCGTAACCCATTTCTCCACCTCTTATATAAAAATGTTAGGTAAAGCTATATTGTTATATTGTATTACAATTATTATTGTATTATAATAAACACGACAAGTAAATTGTTATATAATATGATTTATGGGTTAATACTATGTTTATTGTTCCAAAGATAGTATATGTATTTTATTACAAGGCTCCCTATGGAGTTAATCCTCAACCACGAATCATACCAGAAGGCAAGCAGGACATCGAATTGATTATTTCGGGCAGGGGTTTCTTTGAATATGAAAACAGGATACTTGAAGCTGTGCCTGGAACTATTCTCTGGCATGGACCTGGTGAAAAAACTATCTATATGAATGATTTAGAAAATCCATATGAGTGTTTGGTTTTATCATTTGACTCCGGTAAAAAACCACCGGTCAATACAATCAGCCAATGGAAGGATAAATATTCGCTCAGGGTTTTCATTGATAATGTTCTGACCGAATATCACAGTGAATCTTTTGATGCGGAGAAGCTATCATATTATATATACGGTGAACTTTACTGGCATGCAAAGACATCAGATTTCGACGTTCCAAGCAGCAAACGAATTGATGAAATCCAGCAAATCAAAAATTGGATCGAAGAGAATTACCATAAGGACATTAAAATGGAGCAGCTGGCATCTATAGCGGATATCAGCATTCCTCATCTGCACACTGTCTTTAAGGATCTGGTCCATCAAACACCATATCAGTATATTCAGGCAAGGCGGCTTCTTGAGGCTAAGAAGCTGCTTGCAACAACCCGCCTGTCAATAAAAGAAATATGCGCAAAAACAGGCTTTCGTGACATCGGAAATTTCTGTCGCTTTTTTAAAAAGACCATCGGTATCACCGCACAGCAGTATAGAGCGCTTTATACCGATAAGCGCTGAATCTCTTCAAATTCACACTACTCCACGCTTGTACATATTATAAAGAAGAAACAAGCATGGAGGCTTTTCTATCATGGAGAATCCAAATTTGAATCCAAATTTAAATCCAAATGTAGTATCGATATATGCCGGCAATAACTGTACTGGTGAAGTGACCCTGATACCGGTAATGCCCATGAGGCCTGAACTTGCCCAGGCATATATACCCTATCAGATCTACAGCAGAATAATGCCAGCCCAGGAAGCTCTGAAAAAAGGAACCGTCTTCCCGGAATTAGTAAAATAAATGGAGGTGTTTATACATGGATGAACAAACAACCCTGCTGGAGCAAATAATGGCATATGATTTTGCCCTTTATGATTTACAGCTTTTCCTCGACACACACCCTTCAGACGCAAACGCTCTCCGGGACTATAAAATAGCCCTGGATCAAGCTGAAAACCTCAGGCGTCAATATCAATCTAAGTTTGGACCTCTGACCCCTCGTTATCTGCCTAATACGACATGTTGGCAGTGGATAAACGATCCGTGGCCATGGGACCCTAAAGGAGGCATGAGCAATGTGGCTTTATGAAAAAAAGACTCAGTACCCCATTAATATTAAAAAGCCTGACCCAAGAATGGCTATGAACATATTAACTCAATATGGCGGTCCTAACGGAGAATTGGCCGCATCCCTGCGCTATTTGAGTCAGAGATTTTCAATGCCCACCAAGGAAACGAAAGCAATATTGAATGATATAGGCACCGAAGAGCTGGCTCATCTTGAGATGATTGGCACAATGGTCCACCAGCTTATGGATAAGGTTCCGCCGAAAGAATTGGAAAGGCTGCATGTGGATACTCTTTACGCCGTCCATGGCAGAGCTGTTTATCCCTCCGATTCCAATGGGGTTCCGTTCACCGCGGCCTATATAGAATCAATGGAGGATCCCATAGCAAACCTTAATGAAAACCTTGCAGCCGAACAGAAAGCCAGAGCAACTTATGAATATTTGATTCGTATGGCAGATGACCCCGATGTCATCGATCCTCTTCGTTTCTTAAGGGAACGTGAGGTCGTTCATTATCAACGATTTGGCGAAGCCTTAAGGATCGTTCAGGAGGTAATGGGCAGCAAGAAGTTTTACTAGAGAATAGAACCCGTTTATCGGCATCATGTCCATTGAGATGCTTGAGCAACCTCCTTATATTTGCTCTCCTTCACACATGAACAAGTTTTGCTGCCACCAAACTTGTTCATGTGAAAAAGCCAGTTTGTAATAAGCTGGCTTTTTCAAATAATCATATTATGTTTTGCTTTTAGAAGGGCTGATTAATAATAGTCTTTTGGCAAAGATCATAGAAATCTTCTGAAGGGAAATTAATAACAGCCTCTCCCTTTTCCCTGACAGTCTGATATAAATGACCGGTTTTATTGACGTTTGACAAAGTGATATTTTTGAATATTCCTTTTCATAGTGAACCCACCGTTTTTAATAAAAACATTATGCTTATACCGTCACTCGTCAGACAAACCCAGCAATTCCATCGCATTTTTATAGAATATGGCTTCTTCGATTTCCGGTTCCAGGCAAAGCTCTTTAACGCTTTGTGTTGACCAGCCCTGATCCCTCCAAGGTGAATCGGTTCCAAACAATATTTTCTTGTATCCATGATTCCGAATCATACGTTTCGCCTGTTCATTGTCCATAATTCCAATAGCATACGATGTATCAAAATAAATATCCTTTCCTGTCAGATGTTTTTCAACCTCATCCCAGTAATTGTACCCTCCCATATGAGCGGCAATAATCTTTCCGCCCTTAAAGTGTCTTATTAAACTATCCAGCCTTTCAGGCGTGCAACGGAAAGGGGGATCGAAGCCCAGATCCTCACCAGCATGGAATGCTATAACAAGTCCCAGTTCAAAGGCAAGCTCATATATGGGAAATAGAACTTCATCATCGACATAGAACTCCTGATATTCGGGATGAAATTTTATTCCCTTAATTCCAAGCTCCTTAATACGTCTAAGCTCGTTTTTCCAGTTGTCATACAACGGGTGAATACTGCCGAAGGATATTATGTTATCCTTCTGTACTTGGACCGCCCAACTATTTACCTTTTCAGTCTGTGATGGCTTGGTTGCTATATTTAAAAGAACTGAACAAGTTATACCGTTTGCTTTCATTGACCTTTCCAGATCGCTTATCGTTCCGTTTACAATTGCTGGAATGCGGGCTTTTTCGGCCAGAATCGGAACAGCTCTCATTGCAAGCTCGTCAGGAAAACAATGAGTATGGAAATCAATAACCAAAACAATCGCCTCTCTTTTATATTGATTCTATAATAGCATAAAAAAATAGCACTTTGGGACAATATATAAATAATACTATTTGCAGGGAGTGATATCGCCTTTGAACGAGGGCTTGGTTGTACTTGTCAGGTCTATTATAGCCTTTTTTTCCTTGCTGATTTTTACAAGAATAATTGGGAAAGAGCAAATAAGCCAGCTCACCTTTTTCGATTATGTGCTGGGTATTACAATAGGTTCAATCGCGGCTTCTTTGACCACAGATTTATCAAGCAGGGCATGGCCTCATTGGGTTGGTCTTATTACATGGGCAGCATTGGGCTTTCTTATGGAAATAATAACCTTAAAATGGCGTTATGCCGCAAAGGTTCTTGAAGGAGAACCTGACATCGTTATTATGAACGGAAAGATCCTGGAAAAGACATTAAAAAAATCTAAGTACAGGGTATCAGATATTTTGGAACTATTAAGAAATCAAGGAATCTTTGATTTGAACGAGGTAAATTATGCGATCATGGAGTCAAACGGCCGGCTTTCGGTACTAAAAAAGCCGGAACATCAACCGCTGACACCAAATGATATGAATATTCAGGTAAAGGATAAGGGTATAAGTACTGAACTGATTTACGACGGAATTTTGTTCACAGAAAACCTTAAACAAGTAGGCAAGGATGAATCATGGCTTATGGACCAGCTAAAATCCCAGGGTATCAATAATATATCCGAAGTATTTTTGGCCACAATAAACCCTGAAGGAAATCTTTATATAGATAAATATGACGATCATTTACAAAAAGCCATCGACATCGGTGATTATAAAGGACCTTTTTAGGAGGCTGTCAAATTGAGAAAATTCATGGTGATTGCGATCCCTCTTTTTTCTTTATTAATTTTTGTAGGGATAATGTTAAGCGGAGATTTTTTAAAAAAGCCGCTCGGAAATTATGATGACATACCTGGATCCATTAATGAACTTATCCAAACAGTTCAATCGGAAAAATGGGATGAAGCGGGCATTAAAGTCAAAGAGCTCAATGCGAAATGGAAAAGGATCGTAAACCGGGTGCAGTTCAGCTCGGAAAGGGATGAAATAAACTTTTTCAGCATGAGCCTTGCCCGCCTTGAAGGTGCCATTCTTGTAAAAGACAAGATAAATGCCGTTATGGAGCTGAAAGAAGCCTATGAACACTGGGATCAATTAGGACAATAACAGTTAATCTTTTATTTTGGCGTATCAGAATGAACCTACCCTTCTGTTGCAATCAAATGTATTTATTATGCCTACTGCAATTCCAGCTTTATTTTCTATGATCCATATGAACTCTGTTTCCTGTCTTATATCAGCTGTTGAACTATGAATTGGTGTATTGATCTCTGAAGAAAGCTCTCTCTTCTGATTAACTGAACACCCTGCAAAAACCGTCAGACAATATAGTATCAGAAAAACTATAGCTTTTTTCCTCATAATATCCCTTCTGGAATCAGTTTATTGAAAAAAGAGGGCTGCCGCTTTACTGACAACCCTCTTGGTGTTATTTATTATTAACTTTAGAAAATCTTTGTGAGAAAATGGCACATTACTTTTAATGCTTCTTTATTCGGCTTTGGCCATTCTCTTGTAGCCTTCAAGTCTTTCTTTTGCATCCTTTTCAGCAGCTTCAAACAGTTCCTGAGCTATTTCCGGGAAGGTTTGCTTAAGGGAGGTGTATCGAACCTCACCATTGAGGAAATCCTGGAAGCTCTTTGTCGGATCCTTTGAATCCAGTACAAATGGATTCTTGCCCTGTTCCTTAAGAGCTGGGTTATAACGCCACAGATGCCAATAGCCCGACTCAACAGCTAACTTTTCTCTGGTCTGGGTTCTGGACATTCCGCCTCTGATACCATGGTTGATACAAGGAGCATAAGCAATTATCAAGGAAGGTCCCTTGTGAGCTTCGGCTTCCTGAATAGCCTTCATGAACTGGTTCATGTTGGCTCCCATAGCGACCTGAGCAACATATACATAACCATAGGTGGCAGCTATCATGCCAAGGTCTTTTTTCTTTATACGTTTACCCGATGCGGCAAATTTAGCGACAGCCGCGGTAGGAGTAGCCTTCGAAGCCTGACCACCGGTATTTGAGTAAATCTCGGTATCAAATACAAGAACGTTCACGTCTTCACCGGAGGCAAGTACATGATCCAGTCCGCCGTATCCGATATCGTATGCCCAACCGTCGCCGCCAAGAATCCACTGGGATTTCTTAACAAAATACTCACGTTTACTGTTCAGACCATCAACGATCTTTTTGCATTCGTCGCAGCATGGGGTATAGTTGTCCAATGCTTCGATAAGCGCTTTTGAAGCCTTCTTGGATGCCTCGCCGTCATCCATGGAAGCAAGCCATTCTTCTGCTGCTGCCTTTAATTCGGCAGGAATATCCAACGCAAGAAGGTTATTAAGCTGCATTGCTATATTCTCACGTATGTGTTTTACTCCGAGGTACATTCCCAAACCATATTCGGCATTGTCCTCAAACAGGGAGTTTGCCCATGACGGACCCTTACCTTCCTGATTGGCACAATAAACAGTTGCCGGAGCAGAGCCACCCCAGATTGACGAACATCCTGTTGCATTTGCTATCATCATACGATCGCCATAGAGCTGTGTAATAGCTTTGATATAAGGTGTTTCGCCGCAGCCTGCGCATGCGCCGCTGAACTCGATCAGTGGTTGTGCGAACTGGCTGTTCTTTAAGGTAGTTAACGGAGCCAAATTACTCTTGTAAGTAACATTCTTTCTTATATAATCCCAATTTTCGGTTTGTGAGGTCTGTGTTTCCATAGGCTTCATAATAAGGGCCTTTTCCTTTGCAGGACAAACATCGGCACAGTTTCCGCATCCGGTACAATCCAAAACAGAAACCTGGATTTTATACTGATAGCCCTTAAACTGAGGACCTATTGCTGGAATGGTATTCAAGCTTTCCGGTGCATTCTTAAGCTCTTCTTCGTTAAACAGGAACGGACGAATAGCCGCATGAGGACATACCAATGAGCATTGATTACACTGGATACAGTTCTGTGCTTGCCATTCGGGTACTGTTACCGCGATACCGCGCTTTTCATATGCAGAGGTACCTGCCGGGAATGTTCCGTCCTCTGCACCCTTAAATGCACTTACGGGAAGTTTATCACCTCTTTGAGCATTCATGGGATCCATAACCTTAGTAATAAATTCGGGCTTACCCTGATCATCGTTTTCTACAGGTGCATCCTGTGCTGTTTTCCAACTCTCCGGAACGGTGATCTTGACTAAAGATTCAATGCCTCTGTCAACAGCAGCGTAGTTCATATCTACGACTGCCTGACCCTTTCTGCCGTATGACTTAACAATTGAGTCTTTCAGGTATGCTACCGCGTCATCCAAAGGAATAACATTTGCAAGCTTAAAGAATGCCGCCTGCATGATCATATTTATACGGCTTCCCAAGCCTATTTCGACAGCTATATCAGTTGCATTGATCGTATAGAAATCAATATTGTCGTTAGCGATTTGCCTCTTAAGGTCAGCAGGAAGCTTCTCGTCAAGCTCAGCCTCATTCCACTGACAGTTCAATACAAAGGTTCCGCCCTTTTTGAGGCCTTCGATAAGGTCATACTTACCAACATAGGATTGATTGTGGCAAGCTATGTAATCAGCCTCGTCTATCAAATATGTAGAACGGATTTTCTCCTTACCGAAACGCAGGTGAGATACGGTGATACCGCCTGACTTCTTGGAGTCATAAGAGAAATATCCCTGCGCATAAAGATCGGTTTTATCACCGATTATCTTAATAGCGCTCTTGTTGGCACCAACAGTACCGTCAGAACCCAGACCCCAGAATTTGCAGCGTATTGCACTGGGATCCTCGGTATTTATGCTCTTGGGCAATGGCAGAGAAAGATTTGTAACATCATCCTCAATACCGATTGTAAAGCCATCTTTGGGGTCTGCTGCCTTAAGATTTTCAAAGACTGCGAAAATCTGATTCGGCTTAACATCCTTGGAACCAAGACCGTAACGTCCGCCTACTATCACAGGCTTATTTGCAGCTTCATAATAAAGAGACTTAACATCAAGGTAAAGAGGTTCGCCAAGTGCACCTGGCTCCTTCGTTCTGTCAAGAACAGCAATTTTCTTAACAGTCTCAGGCATTACATCGAAGAAATATTTCGATGAGAAGGGTCTGTATAGATGAACCTTAAGAACACCAACCTTCTCCCCTTTAGCCCGTAAATAGTCAATAACTTCTTCACAGGTTTCGGTTACAGAACCCATTGCTACGATTACATGCTCAGCCTCAGGATCTCCGTAATAATTGAATGGTTTATATTCGCGACCTGTCAATTCAGAAATCTGCTTCATGTAATCCGCCACGATATCAGGAATCGCATCGTAATATGGGTTACATGATTCTCTTGCCTGGAAGAAAATATCCGGATTCTGAGCTGTACCGCGAGTTACGGGGTGCTCAGGATTCAATGCGCGTTTTCTGAAGTTTTCAAGTGCTTCATAGTCAAGCATTTTTGCCAGATCTTCATACTCTATGACTTCAATTTTCTGTACTTCGGCTGAGGTTCTGAAACCATCAAAGAAATTGACAAAAGGAACTCTTCCCTTTATAGCTGATAAGTGAGCTACACCTGATAAGTCCATAACTTCCTGAACGCTGCCTTCGGCAAGCATTGCAAAACCGGTCTGGCGTGTAGCCATAACGTCGGAATGATCGCCAAAGATCGACAGAGCATGAGAAGCAACTGCACGAGCAGAAACGTGGAATACTCCGGGTAAAAGCTCACCTGCTATTTTGTACATATTAGGGATCATAAGCAGTAATCCCTGTGAAGCTGTATATGTAGTGGTCAGGGCACCTGCCTGAAGTGAACCGTGAACCGCACCGGCTGCGCCGGCTTCTGACTGCATTTCAACTACCTTTACAGGCTGTCCGAAAATATTCTTTCGTCCATGGGCTGCCCATTCATCGGTAGATTCTGCCATTGTTGAGGATGGAGTAATAGGATATATCGCCGCAACTTCGGTAAATGCATACGCGACATGGGCTGCAGCTGTATTTCCATCCATTGTCTTCATTTTTTTCGCCATGTTTTTCCCTCCTATAGTTTATAGACAAATGTACTTTGTATACATGGTAAGATACAATTTGGCTTTATAAATGTTGGCTTTCAGAAAATATTATACCATATTTTTATGCTCCCACAAGTAAAATTTAAACAATATGATACTTGAAAGAAAAGCCACTTCGGAATCAAAATTTTTTATACGATTTTCTTTTATTAATAAAAATAGCCAAAATGGAAACTTGAACATGGTATCCTGTTTTGGCTATTGTTAAATTAAGAATAATAAATTATAAAACTATATGTCGTAAAATTTGGTATAGCAGCTAAAGAGTTGTTTTATTATATCCATCAATTTTCTTTTTGCAATTGCTTCTTATGCGTGTCAATAAGCTCTTCAACCTCCTCATTACTGGGAAGGGACGGCTGTGCTCCCATTCTCGACACTGTCAGAGTAGCTGTATAATTAGCATAATCGAGAGCTTCATCATAGTTTTTCCCCGAGGCTACCGCAGTACAGAAAGCCCCGACAAAAGAATCACCTGCAGCCGTAGGGTCAACGACCTCAACTATGTCAACACACGGCTTATAAATGAAGGTTTCACTGTTCATAAACGCAACACCGTTACTGCCTAAAGTAATGATTACATTCTTCACGCCCATTTCAAGGAGCTTCGCTGCTGCCTTCTTTACCGAATCAATGTCCAGAATGCCGTCTTTTTTTGTTATCGGAATATTAGTCAAATCAGCAGCCTCATGCTCGTTAGGAGAAATATAAGTGAGTTTGTTCAAAAGCTCGGGAGAAAGAGGTGCTGAAGGCGCAGAATTCAACATTACAGGTACTCCTGCGTTAAACGCATAAGAGGCTACAATTTCATTTATCTCCATGGGGATCTCAAGCTGCAGCATAACCATATCATAATTTTTTATAGTATCTTCCAAAAATGCGATTTCGTCAGGAGTTATAGCCATATTGGCTCCGGGAACGACAATGATCCTGTTTTTTGCTTTCTGACCGGGTTTGCAGTCAAGAATAATATTACCGACTCCCGATGAAACTTTTTTATCCTTAAGCACAAATTCCGTGTTGACGCCTGCTGCACTCACTGCGGCAACCATCTCTTTACCAAAGCTGTCGTTTCCTACCTTACCGACAAAGGTCACATCGGCTCCTAATTTTGCTGCCTGAACAGCCTGATTAGCTCCCTTTCCACCTGAAGCCGTCTTAAAGTCCAG
>JAAYNO010000067.1 GCA_012520855.1 Clostridiaceae bacterium
AAAGTGTACAGATGTATACAAAACTGATACGACCATTACAAAAATTCCGGTGCCTGTTCCCGACAAGAACCCTGCACCGGTCAAGACAATAGCAGCAATCAAATATATGATGATGCTTTTTTTAATTTCAGAATTTCTGAAAAAGCTCACTTAATCACCGACCTTATAACCCAAGCCCCGTATTGTCTTTATAAAGGCTGGATTTTGAGGATCTTCTTCAATTTTATCACGCAGACGTTTTATATACACAGTTAGAGTATTATCGTTGACAAATTCCCCAGCTATATCGTAAATTTCCTCAAGGAGCCTGCTTCGGGACAGGACAACTCCCCTGTTGTTCATAAATACAAGAAGCAGCTTATATTCAAGGGCGGATAAAAAAACCTCTGTTCCGTTTTTAGTAACTATTCCTTTTACCGTGTCCACTTTTATTTTTTCAACTTCAATAGTCGTATGATTTCTGCTGCTGCGTCTCAAAACATTTTTTATACGGGATAAAAGCTCTCTGGGTCTGAAAGGCTTGCTGACATAATCGTCGGCCCCCATATCAAGACCTGTAACTACACTGTATTCATCACCCGATGCAGACAAAAATATAACAGGAACTTCCTTTGCCTTTGCGGCGGCACAGACAGCAAAGCCATTGCCTTCTTTAAGAGAAATATCCACCAGAAGCAAATCATATTTATTCTCTTCCATTTTGGCTATGGCAAGACTTTGACCATTTGCAGAATCTGTTTCAAAGCCTTCGCTATGCAAGTATTCGGTAAGATTGGCCACTATATTCGTATCATCTTCAACCAGCAGGATTCTGGGCATCTTAAGTACCTTCCAAAATATGATTGCAGTAATATTATATCAGAAATAACCAAAGAACCATCCCACGTTATTAATCAAGACATATGTGGAAGCATAACTGGAGGCTTATGCTATGGTATAATAATATCAAATAATAAGCATATAGAATTATCTGGGGGTATAATGGAAAAGAAAAGTATTTACAATATTCTTATAATTGACGGGCAGGGCGGTAAAATAGGCAAACAGATTATTGAAGCTATAAAGGCAAGATTTAATAATGTTGAGATTACGGCAATAGGAACGAACAGCATCGCTACTGCCACCATGCTCAAAGGAGGAGCCGATAACGGCGCTACAGGGGAAAACCCGGTGGCGGTTTGCAGCCGTAATGCTGATATAATAATAGGTCCCATAGGAATTGTAATAGCCGATTCCCTTCTTGGAGAGATCACACCTGAAATGGCTCTGGCAATAGGCCGGAGCAAAGCCGTTAAGGTGCTTATTCCTGTGAACAAATGTGATAATATAATCGTGGGCGTGCCCGATCTATCAGTTACGAAATTGATTACAGATACGGTCAATATAGTAGAACAGCTTTTGAACAATTAGTTACATAACTCTTTGAAATTGTCTTGAGATACTATAGTTTTTTAAGCAACCTGATTGATTAGGTCTATATAATGTGGTATATTAGGATCAATGTCGGCATGAAGCCGTCAAATCTTTTGAAATATTATGAACTGAGTAATTTAACCATGAAGGTATTGACTATCCGCAGATAGTCGATGCCTTTTATTTTATTATTTTTAAGGAGAGAAGAACATGAAGTCAAGCATTAAAAGAATTACTTTTACCGGAATGTTTCTAGCTCTGGCAATGGTTCTGCCCTTTCTGACAGGCCAGATACCCCAGATTGGGAACGCCTTGAGCCCAATGCATATACCCGTTCTGCTCTGCGGTTTCGTCTGTGGCTGGCCTTATGGGCTTGTCGTAGGATTTATAGCTCCACTTCTTCGTTTTGCATTATTCGGCATGCCTCCTATATTCCCGACAGGAATAACGATGGCCTTTGAGCTTGCTGCTTATGGTCTGGCTGCAGGTCTGCTATATAAAACGCTACCTAAGAAGATTTATAATATCTACGTTTCACTGCTGCTTTCCATGTTGATTGGAAGAATTGTCGGAGGAATCGTAAAGTTCTTTATAGTTACGTTCTTTGCGCCGAACCTGCCCTTTGGATTAGCTATTTTCTGGACAGATTATTTTGTGAAGGCTGTTCCCGGCATAATCCTTCATATAGTTCTAATACCCGTGATAGTAATGGCTTTAAGAAATGCTAGATTGATGCTCAATGAATAATTTGCGTGAAATCATAGAACTCCCAGGTGATCCAAAAGAATTTTCAGCCCGAGTAAAACGAGGATACTACCTCCTGCCATTTCGGCTTTCGATTTATACTTCATGCCAAAAACTCCGCCCGCTTTAGAGCCTATAAATGACAATGTGAAAGTAATAGTGCCTATAAAACATACTGCCGGAATAATATCAACCTTGAGGGAACCAAAGGCAACGCCTACTGCTAAAGCATCTATACTAGTAGCAATCGCCATCATAAACATTGGCTTGAATGAAAGAGAGCCGGTTTCAACATCACAGCAGTCTCCTTTTATTAGAGCTTCCCTTATCATGTTGATCCCGATAAGCGAAAGAAGTATAAATGCTATCCAATGATCGTAGGATGAGATAACACCTTGAAACTGTGTGCCCAGAAGATATCCCACCAGGGGCATCAATGCCTGAAATCCACCAAACCATGATCCAACGATACAGGCTTTTTTGAATGTGACATCTTCCATTGCCAGACCTTTGCAAACTGCCACGGCAAAAGCATCCATTGAAAGTCCTACTGCCAGTATAAACAACTCGAGAATTGTCATTGTATCCTCCAGATGATCGAACTGTTCTCAATTATATCCGATCATTCTTTTTTAACGCAAGCATGTCTTTTTGTTTAGCCTTTAAACTAATATTGTGAATCTTTATTTTTAGAATACTATTTTTCTTTTTAATTCCATAATGGTCTCATAAGAAGCCGCCTGTGAACCGGTTGACATAACTGCGGCTATTCCCGAAGCCATTGAAAGCCTTATCGTTTCCTCCATGTCATAGCCTATATCCAGGCAATAAGCCAAGGCCGCTACCATTGCATCTCCGGCCCCAACTGTGCTTTTTACCTCGACCTCAATAGTATTTACATAATAGGAGCAGTTTTTATTTATAAAAATCGCTCCCTTTTCACCCATTGAAATAACCATGATTTCAATTCCATTGTCCTTAATAATCTTTTCACCCAACAATATGGCTTCAGCCGGATTTTCTATTTTCTTTCCTGCCAGCATTTCAAGCTCTTTAATATTGGGCTTGCAAAGATATGGCCCTTCTGCAATACCGTATTTTAGCTGGTCACCATCGGCATCAAGTATAGTTTTTGCACCCTTAGCCTTCGATTTTTTGATCCATCTGCCGTAAATTCTACTGTTAATATTTACAGGAACACTGCCTGAAAAAACAACTATTGATTTATTACTCAGATTTTTTAATAAAAGATCCTCAACCTTTTCAATATCCTCTATAGTTATCATGGGACCTGGTTCATTGATATCGGTATTTGTTTTTCTAATCTTATCTACTATCTTCAAGTTGGTTCTGGTTTCGCTCTGAACCTGTATAAACTCGTTTTCTATACCTTTCTTATCAAGATAATCCTTAATAAACAGTCCGGTCTTACCTCCGATTATACCTAATGCCTTGCTTTTTCCATTAAGATTTTTAATAGTCTTAGAGACATTTATTCCTTTACCCCCTGCATCGACCTGTTCTGAAACTATCCTGTTTACAGCGCCTATTTCAAAATTATCGATTTCAACAGTTCTGTCAACAGCAGGATTAAGAGTTACAGTTATTATCATTTTTTCACCTTTGCCTTTTTTATACTTCTTGTCTATCAGAAGCAAGTATTTATATAGTACAATTGTATTATATATTTGGCCTTCTCAGTGAACAATAATGAAATATGAGGAATGGTTATGAGCGACACTGACAACAAATACCTTTTAATGACACAGACACCTGTTCCAAAGTTGGTTGTAAAACTTGCTATCCCCAGTATAGTAAGCATGGTCGTTACCGCCATATATAATATGGCAGATACTTTTTTTGTAAGCCAGATCAATACCAGCGCTTCAGGTGCAGTAGGCATATCATTTTCGTTTATGGCGATTATTCAGGCAATAGGCTTTACCATGGGAATGGGTTCAGGAAATTATATAGCCAGGCTACTTGGACAGAAGAACTCCAAAGAAGCATCTAAAGTTATCGCAACAAGTTTTTTTACCACATTTGGAATCGGTATTATATTTTCACTGCTGGCTCTAATCTTCATAGATCCGCTGGTACGTTTACTTGGCGCTACCGAAACTATTTTCCCATACGCCCGGGATTACACACAATTTATCTTGATCGGGGCACCCTTTATTATGACTTCCTATGTGCTGAATAATATTCTGAAATTCCAGGGAAGTGCTTTATTTTCAATGTTCGGTATAGGAATTGGCGCGATCATAAATATCGTTCTTGATCCAATTTTTATTTTCGGTCTGGATATGGGCACAGGCGGTGCCGCTTTAGCCACTTCAATAAGCCAATTTATAGGATTTTGCATATTATTGTTTGCTTCCGGAAAGGGCGGCAACATAAAAATAAGCATTAAGAATTTTACCCCAAGATGGCCTGTATATAAAGAAATAATAAGGACAGGCATACCCTCCTTCTACCGACAGGGTCTGGCCAGTATAACCTGGATAGTACTTAATCAAACTGCTGGTCCTTTCGGAGATGCCGCGATCGCCGGTATGTCGATTGTAGGGCGTGTGTTCTTTTTCGCCGTCTCGGCATTAATTGGATTTGGCCAGGGATTTCAGCCTGTCTGCGGTTACAACTACGGAGCCAGGCTCTATAAACGGGTGCTTGAGGCTTTCTGGTTCTGTATAAAAGCGGCATCAACAGGTCTTGCGATATTAGCTATTATTGGATTTATAACAGCACCCGATATTGTTGCATTATTCAGACGAACCGACCCGGTGGTTATAGAAATCGGAGCAACGGCTATGAGGTTCCAGTGCATAACCCTGCCTTTATCAGCCTGGATCATAATTACTAATATGATGCTTCAGACTATCGGAAAGTCAAAAGAGGCTTCAATTTTATCACTATCCCGGCAAGGGCTGTTTTTCCTGCCGGTGATCCTTATTCTGCCCCATATAATAGGCCTTGCAGGAATACAATCAAGCCAGCCTATCGCAGATATAGCCACATTTATAGTTTCCCTTTCAATGGGGCTCAGGACAACTAAGGAACTTAAACTGCTGCAGCGAGAACAGGATTATTTTCTAAAAGTCCCGGGTTAACAGTATAAAGTAAAACAGATACTTCGGCTTTTCCGGACCAAAGTATCTGTTTTATTCAAATCAAAAGAAATTTTAGAACATCGGTACAACTGCGCCGTTGTATTTTTCATTGATAAAATTCTTTACCTTGTCACTCTTAAGTGCTTTAATAAGCTCTTGAATGGCCGCATCATTCTCTCTACCTTCTTTGACCGCGAGAATATTGGTGTAATTATTCTTAATAACATCAGAATCCTTATCCTCGATTGCAAGAGCATCTGTTGTAGCGTTCAGCCCTGCTTGGATAGCGTAGTTGCCGTTTATAACTGCCAAATCCACATCTTGTAAGGACAAAGTGAGCTGAGCTGCCTCAAGCTCTTTTATCACAAGATTCTTGGGATTCTCGGCAATATCAAGGACGGTCGCTGAGAAACCTGCACCTTCTTTAAGCTTAATCAGCCCTTGCGCCTCTAACAGCATAAGAGCACGAGCTTCATTGGTTCCGTCATTTGGGACCGAGATTATTGATCCATCCTTTAAATCAGCAAGAGACTTTGTCTTTCCTGCAAAAATCCCGAAGGGCTCATAGTGGATAGCCGCTGCTTGAACAATATGTGTTCCGTTATCTTCATTGAACTGGTTTAAGTACAGGACATGCTGGAAATAATT
>JAAYNO010000068.1 GCA_012520855.1 Clostridiaceae bacterium
AACCAATCAGAATTTATTCAAATGTTGAAGTTTGCCAGATTTATTATCATACAATAGAAGGTGAATACGAAAACTACAGCAGCGGGAAGTATCAGAATAACCAAGGTATTCAGCCAAGCTTGCTTTATAAGGATTTTGAAAAGGATTAATAATCGCATGCTCACCTTGCATTTAAACCAAGCGTATCAAATAATATATCAGAGAGACTAAATGGCTTTAAGCCTTGCGGCATCTCGTCTTTCAGTTATGTTCAATTAAGTTCGTCAATGAGCATATGTCATGATTATTTTACAAAATGTAAATTATATTTGACATTTAGTAAAATATATGTTATCTTATCTTCAGGAGGTGCAGTAAATGGCAAAGAATATTGCAATCAAGATCGCCCGGGCAGAGAAGGATCTTACCCAGGCCGCACTGGCTGAAGCAGTTGGAATTTCACGACAAACTATGAATGCCATTGAGCAGGGAGAATATAATCCTTCTATAAAACTATGCCGTGCTATCTGCAAAGTCTTAGGCAAATCTCTTGATGAACTTTTTGGGGAGGAAAATTAAATGAAGATTGATAGTAATTTTGATGAAAAACAATTGCTAGATCGCGGAAAGGCATTCCAAATCGGGTTTATTACAGCAATTATTATGAGTGTACTTTTTTATTTTCTTCAAGATGGTATAGGAATAGAAATAGCTGCTTTCACTTCTTTTGCATTTTCTTTATGGATTCCAGTAACTGTCTGCAGTATCGCATTGATTATTAAAGATGCCTATGACGGTGTTAATTCAACCACGGGAAGATTTGGAATCACAGTATTCGGAGCCGGAGGAAGCTATATACTTATTAGTTCGATCATATTTTTAGCAACGGGAAGAGAAACGCTTCTTGATGGTGGAGTGGTGACAGAATCAATAGGCAATATTATCAATGGCATCTGTATGATTACTATATGTGCTGTCTATTGGGTAAAACAGCATTTGAACAAAAGAAAATTCATTGACGAAAGCTCATTATAAACCAGGGGGAGGACTATGGAAAGATTTCAGTATATATTATTTGATTTAGACGGAACATTGACTGATCCTGCTGTTGGTATCACAAATTCAATAATGTACGCACTTAAAAAATATAACATTAAGGTAAATGACAGGAGTGAGCTGTATAAATTTATTGGGCCGCCTCTTTTGGAATCTTTTATGAAGTATTATGGATTTACAGAAGAAGAAGGCAAGAAAGCAATAGAGTATTATCGTGAGTATTTTGGTGTAAAAGGCTTGTTTGAGAACATTATTTATGATGGTATCAAAGATTTGCTGAAAAGTTTGAAAGATAATGGTAAAATACTGTTAGTCGCTACTTCCAAGCCTCAGGTTTTTGCGGAACAAATCCTGGTGCACTTTAAACTTGATAAGTATTTTTCGTTTATTGCCGGAAGCAATCTTGACGGAACCAGGATAAAAAAGGCGGAGGTAATTGAATACGCACTTGAAGGTCTGAATATAACCGAATTAACAAAGACGATCATGGTTGGTGACAGAGAGCATGATATCCGGGGAGCAAAAACAATAGGCATAAAATCAATAGGTGTCCTATATGGATACGGTAGCAAGGAAGAACTTGTCAATGCAGATGCTGACTATATTGTTCAGTCTGTTTCGGAAATAAAAGACATAGTTCTGTAACATTGGAGTGGATTAATTGAAAAGAAATGTAGTGATCATATCAATAATATCATTTTTGTTTTTTCTTATGTTTCCTACGGTTTCCAATGCAAACTCATCATGGCATTGGGTGACAGCAAGCCCCTTAAAGGTTTTACCATTTGCAATACTTTTTACACTTATTATTGAGACAGCTGCAATTGTTATGATCGGAAAAGTAGCTGATATTAAAAAATCATTCATTGTTGTAGGTTTAGCGAACCTATTCTCATTTTTGGCACCATATATCTTTCGTGCGTATAGATTTATACCGACCAGTGGAGGCTTTGATCTGCTTGCAGCCTTTAATAAAGGGCCATATTATATAGTTTTAACCGGATTTTTAGTATTGACCCTTATAGTGGAGCTGCCAATCGTTTATCTTATGCTGAAGAAGGAAACTAATAAAAAGCCGAGTCTGGCTATAGCCATACTGGCATCTAATATTATTACAACATTACTTGTTGCAGTGTGTGAACGTCAGATTTGTATTGGTAGATGGTAGATAGTAGTATTTATGGAAGGCTAGTATTGAAATTATTGAAGACAAACTGTTCAGGTTTTAAGTTCACTCACAATATTGATTAAAGGATTAGGGAGTAGATTAATGGTTTATCCTGAAATGATAATATTTGATTACGGACATACTCTTCTTTATGAGCCTGGCTTCGATTCTTTGCGCGGCGAAGAAGCGCTTATGAAGCATATAAAGAGTAATAAGAATAATTATACGGCCGAAGAAATAAACGATTTTTCACAAAAAATATTTAAAGAGATCTGTGTAGTGAAGGGTATGGATTTTGAGCTTCACGAATGGCAGTTTCGAAAATTTATTTATGAATATCTTGGTATTGAGTTATCAATTTCATTGCCTGAAGCTGAACGAATTTTTTGGGAGAATACTTCACCCGGCGACATTATGCCGAATGCAGACAAGATGATCGATTACATAAATTCCAGCAATATCCGAAGTGCGGTTATAAGCAATATTGGTTTTTCAGGTGCAGTCTTGACCGAGAGGATCAACCGCTTATTACCCAACAATAAATTTGAATTCATAATTGCTTCAAGCGATTATATGTTCCGGAAGCCAAATCATTATATTTTTGAACTGGCACTTAACAAAGCCGGGATCGACGCATCAAAAGTATGGTTTTGCGGAGATAATCCGCAGGCTGATATTGAGGGCTCAGCAAGTGTCGGTATATTTCCGGTATGGTACGAGAATTTATCGATTGAAAACCAATGGTGCAAAAATAGGAAAGCTCCAAATTGCGAACATTTACATATACATGACTGGAAACAGTTGATCGAAATACTGGAAAGCTTATAAAACCAGTGGTAAAGTAAAGGTTGTTTGAAGATGTATGTATCAGAGATCTTAAGGAGGAGAAAATATGCCCCATGTTATTGTAAAACTATACCCCGGAAGAACCGAGTCACAAAAACTCAAGTGCGCTGAGAAAATAACGCAAGCCCTTATCGAAACCATGAATGTTGATGAAAAAAGTGTCTCAGTGGCATTTGAGGAAGTTCCCAAAGAAATGTGGAAAGATACTGTATATCAACCCGATATCGTATTGAAGGAGAATACATTGGTAAAAAAACCGGGTTACAAGATAGATTGAAAACAAAAAGAGCAACTGTATAGTGTATAATTTATAATAAGAAAAACATATCAGAGAGGAAAAAAGGATGAAGGATAATTCAGAGCTGAGACTGGCTGTATTAATTGATGCAGAGAATGTTCCGTATAGCAATGTGAAAGGGATACTCGAGGAAATCGCCAAATATGGTATTCCGACCATAAAGCGCATCTACGGGGACTGGACAAAACCAAATGTAAGCGGTTGGAAGAATGTTCTGTTGGAAAATGCCATAACACCTATACAACAATATAGCTATACCACCGGGAAGAATTCCTCAGACTCAGCCATGATAATTGATGCAATGGATATTTTATATAATGAGAAAGTCGAAGGCTTTTGTATTGTTTCCAGTGACAGTGACTTTACTCGCCTGGTCATACGCCTTAGGGAAGCCGGTATGAAGGTTTTCGGAATCGGTGAAAAAAAGACACCGAATCCATTTATTGCAGCGTGTGATAAATTTACTTACCTTGAGGTTATAAATGCGAACAGCCGCCAGGACATCGAGGCTGAAGAGCATCAAAAAACAGGCAGCGTAAAAAAAGTTAGCAGTGGTCCAATAAGCAAAATCAGCGAGGATGTGATAAACCTTATTGCGTCTTCGATATCGGACGTGGCAGATGAAAACGGCTGGGCATTCCTTGCCGATGTAGGTAACCTGATACAGAAAAAACGCCCGGATTTTGACTCGAGAAACTACGGGTTTGCAAAACTTACACCTTTGATCAAGACATTAAAGTGCTTTGAAATTGACGAAAGAGATTCAAACAACAGTAAAATCAAGCATATTTACGTAAGAAACAAGGACAAGACATTTCCGGAGCATGGATACAGGAAAAAGAATACTGGGAAAAATGAAAAGCATAGCTGAGGCTGATGTCCCGAAGCTGATGCATCGTAAAAATTATGTGGACAAATGCAAGCTATTGATGTATAATGTGAAAAATTGCTCGTAAAGGGCAGAAATAAAATGTTGAACAGAACAGGTATTGGCGCGTTAAGTGTTAGGGAATGGGAGTAGAGTCCCTAAACGAAGAGCATAAATGCTCGCGGTGCTGATACTGCATCCGCTGTTACTATGTCTTCTTTCTTATGGTAACAGTATGGATAAGAAAGGAGGCAGAATGAATCAATTATCATCGTCAAAAACACAAATCAATCAAATCATTCAAACAGCATTGCTGATAGGTCTTGCCTTAGCACTAAGAAGTTTCAGTATTATGGTGGTTTTTATGGGAGCCCCGGGGATGAGGGTGAGCTTTGCCGCTATTTTTACAAGGATGCCGGCAATTTTGTTCGGACCGTTTTATGGAGGTATTGCAGGGGGCATTGTTGATATCGCCGGTTATTTGATAAAACCGGAGGGTCCGTATATACCCTTTCTCACTCTAACCTCCATTGCCGATGGAATAATAGCCGGGTATGTATGGCAGTTTTTGAGAGGCAGAAGCACTAAGATGATTCAAAAAGGCCTTTGGATAACCTTTATCTCCATTGGTAGTATAGGATTATTCAATATAGCCCTTACTAATCTTTATCCTGGTTCTTCTATTGCTTTGGCTCTGGATTCAATGGGTGAAAGAAAAGAATATATGGTTTTGGGTCTGGTGGCTATAGCGGTCATAGGGCTGATCCTTCTGACTATTGATTATGCCGTCAGATATAAATTTCCTGATGCGGTCGTCAACAAATATTATTTAAAAGTACTTTTAACATTTTTGGTCGCCGGAGTACCTGTGACAACAATAAACAGCTATATACTGCTGTTTTACTTTGCAGGTCTGAAAAAAATCGGATTTTTCCTTTTCTGGATCCCAAGATTATTGGAAGAGTTGCTCATGGCTGTATTGATAAGCTATATAACAGCGTTTTTACTATCTGTTTATGACAGGTTTATCAGGAAAGAAAAATGGATCGAATAAATATGAAAGGGAGCGCGGTCGCGCTCCCTTCCCTTTTATATATTCGTTTAGAAAATCGAGAACTGCAGGAATATAACGGCCAACAGTGAAGAAACCAGTGATACAACGGTGATCTGGGTGTTGATGGAAGGACCGGCCGTATCTTTGAACGGGTCACCGACTGTATCGCCGACAACCGCAGCTTTATGGGCAACAGATCCTTTACCGCCGCAATTACCGGCTTCAACATATTTTTTAGCGTTATCCCATGTTCCGCCTGCATTGGACATCAAAAGTGCAAGGAGAAGACCGGAAGCTATATTTCCTGTTAAGAAACCGCCGATCGCCTGGGTACCACCGATCAAACCGACTGCTATTGTTGAAACAATTGCAACGAAACCGGCGGGAATGAGTTCCTTAAGAGCACCTGTAGTTGCTATATCGATACATTTATCATAATCGGGTTTTGCATCCTCGCGTCCTTCCTTGAGACCGGGGATAGTATCGAATTGGCGATGGATCTCGTCAACCATTCTCTGAGCATTCTTATCAACACCAAGCATCAGCATAGCGGAGAAGATAGCAGGGATAGCTACACCGATAATAAGCCCAAAGAATACTGTCGGATTCATTATATCAAAGTTCTTGATCAAAGATTCGCCTGCTGCAACAAGACCAAGCTCCTGAGCAGCGGTGTTAACTTCACTCATGAAAGCGCCTAACAAAGCTATAACGGTGAGACCGGCTGCACTAATTGAAAAACCTTTGGTTACAGCCTTAACGGTATTGCCTGCTGAGTCAAGCTCGTCAGTTATAGCAATGACTTTTTCGCCAAAACCGCCCATTTCTGCAAGACCGCGTGCGTTGTCAACGATGGGTCCGTAAGCATCGTTGGATATAATCATACCAACAATAGAAAGCATTCCGAGAGCAGCCATTGAGATACCAAACATTCCATACTCTGCTTCTTGCCCTGTTGCTGCACCTAAAGGCGCACAAACTTTAAATGCGACTAATGCGGAAATGGCTATACCGATCAAAGCAGGAAGACAGCTCAATAAACCATATGAAAAACCTGAAAGAATGGTAAATGCGGGACCTGATTTGGAGGCTTTGGCAACCTCCTGAACAGGCGGTTTATTGTCATTTGTGAAGTAGTCAGTAGCAATACCGATTACTGTACCAACTATTAAACCCACTGCTGTTGCAGCCCAGATACGCCATTGAAAACCAAAAAGGTAGGTTGTAAGAGCTGTGAGAACAGCGAAAACTGCTGTTGTTACATAAGTAGAGCTGCTAAGTGCTTTATTGGGGTCGCCGTTCTTGCCTATGCGGGCTGTGGCAACACCAATTATGGAGGATAAAAGACCTATTGCGGCATATGCAAAGACCATAATGACGTTCTTGCTGGCAATCCCTCCTAAAGCTGTTGCCATAACCAAAGCTGCTGACATGGATGCAACATTTGAGTCGAAGAGATCAGCGCCCATACCGGCGACATCGCCAACGTTGTCACCAACATTGTCAGCTATAACGGCAGGATTCCTGGGGTCATCCTCCGGGATACCCAATTCCACCTTACCGACCAAGTCGGCACTGATATCGGCAGTTTTTGTAAAGATTCCGCCGCCTGCTTTGGCAAACAGGGCGAGTGAGCTTGCACCAAAGCTGAATCCAAGAAGTGATGTGGCATCACCGACAAGCATTAATACAACGGTTATGCCCAAAAGACTTGTTCCCACGACTGCCATACCCATTACGGCACCACCTCGGAAACCTGTCATAAATGAAGGCTTGATACCCTTTTGTGCAGCCTCTGCCGATTTGATATTTGCTATTGTAGCTATTTGTATACCTATTTTACCGGCAAGCGCTGACAAAATAGTACCAAAAATATAGGAGACAGCCATCCATATATTCTTAGTTATGTCTCCTGCCCATATAGGGTGGGGGAGCAATACAAATACCAAAACTGCTGCTACCGCAGTAAAACGGGCTAAAACCAGGTATTCACGCTTTAAAAAGGTATTAGCTCCTTTGCGGATGTATTCACCGATTTCGGCTATACGAGCGTTTGATGAAGGCTGGGCTTTAACCCATGTGTACAACCATGCCGCAAACCCAAGAGCCAGGAATGCAACCAGGATTGCAAAGACTTGAATCATTTGTGTTGTAATCTCAAACATTACAGAACCCCCTTGAAGGACTTAATTGAATTTTGACATTTTCCTACCTATTCTACTACAACACAGTTTATTAATCAAATGTAAGTTTGCATAAAGATACATTTTATTATACACATTAAATAGCAATCTTTAAGTAATGGGTCCGCCATATATTATGTAAAAAGCAATATTGAAGTTCATGAAAAGCTTTCCGGAAATTGGCCATAGTTGATTTTTTCAATTTACTGAAACATAATAAAACTATATTAATACACGTATACCGTAACTGATCGGGAGATTTATCCGGAGTCTTGCAAATAAAAATTATGAGAAGGATTTATACTATAGAACATGAAAGAGAGGACGGAGCTATGCTGCATGAATTTTCAAGAACCGAACTTTTGATAGGAAAGCAAAGCATTGAAAAGCTTAAGAATAGTAAAGTTGCAGTATTCGGTATTGGCGGCGTTGGTACATTTGTTGTTGAAGGCCTTGTCCGGGCAGGAGTAGGGCATCTGGTCCTGGTGGATGATGATTTGATTTGTCTTACCAACATTAACCGGCAGCTCCATGCTACCAGTAAAACAATAGGCAGAGCAAAGGTTGAGGTTATGAAGGAAAGAATACTTGAAATAAACCCAAAAGCTGAAGTTGAAGCAATCAAGAGTTTTTATCTTCCGGAAAATGCTCATGGACTTATCAGGGATGATTATGATTATATTGTTGATGCTGTTGATACTGTTACTGCTAAAATCGATCTGGCAGTACAGGCAAATAAAAGAGGTATTCCGGTTATAAGCTGTATGGGAGCAGGCAATAAGCTCAACCCGACAAAATTCGAAGTGACCGATATCTATAAAACAACTATGGACCCGCTGGCAAAGGTCATGCGAAAAGAACTAAGACAGCGAGGGATCAAAGCATTAAAGGTCGTCTGCTCAACCGAACGGCCGATAAAACCTCTGGAAGAGGAGGATAATAGCTGTGCAGCAGGCTGTGTATGCCCTGAAGGTACAACAAGAACCTGTACAGCAAGAAACCAGGTCCCAGGAAGCATTTCCTTCGTTCCAGCGGTTGCCGGGCTTATTATGGCGGGCGAGGTGGTCAAGGATCTGATCAAAAAATAGCAGCATGCAAATTGACAACTGCTTTGCTTTGATGTATATTATTAAACATATAGGAATACTATAAAAAGGAGCAAGACAATGAAAATTTCCACAAAAGGAAGATACGGTTTGCGTGCAATGGTGGATTTAGCTGTAAATGCCAGTGTTGAACATGTGGCATTAAGTGCTGTGGCTGAACGCCAGAATATATCAATGAACTACCTGGAACAGGTTTTCGCCTCACTGAGAAAAGCCGGTTTGGTTAAAAGCGTAAAAGGAGCGCAGGGCGGGTACAGTCTTGCCAGAAAGCCGGTTGATATCAAAGTGGGAGATATACTTAGAGTTCTTGAAGGCAGCCTGTCTGTCATGGATGATAGTGAGATCGATTATGCTGATAATAAAAGTATTCAATATTGTCTCAAACAAAATGTATGGGATAGAATAGACGATAGTATAAACAGCATCGTGGATTCTATCACTTTGGAGGATCTCGTTCATGAATATAAACGCCTGAACGATTTAGAAGCTATAATGTATTATATATAAAATGAGTAGAGGGGACGGTCCTCTTTACTCATTTTGTAGGGGCGATCATCGGTTGCCCGCAGACAGAGTGATAACAGAGTATTGCACCCAGATCAACAACACAAATATGCACTAAGGGTAGAAGTAATAGAATCAAAACTGATAGTGAAACGGATCGAATAATATGAAAAAAAAGAAGGTTATGGTAGGAATGAGCGGTGGTGTTGATTCCAGCGCCGCTGCAGCATTGCTTCTGGATCAGGGCTATGATGTCTACGGAGTGACATTGAAATTATGGGATGCACCCGAAGCATGTGAAGGGATAAGAACCAGAACATGCTGTTCTCTCGAGGATGTAGAAGATGCAAGGGCTGTTGCGTTCAAGCTTGGTATACCATTTTATGTTCTTAATATGAAACAATTATTTGAGGATAAGGTGGTCAATTATTTCGTTGATTCTTATCTCGCCGGCGAAACCCCGAATCCCTGTGTTGCATGTAACCAGTATGTCAAATTTCAGGCAATGCTCGGTAAGGCAATGGCTCTGGATATGGATTATATAGCCACGGGTCATTACGCCAGAGTAGTATATGATGAAAAAACCGGAAGATATAATTTAAAAAAGGCTCTGGACTTATCAAAGGACCAGAGCTATGTACTTTATATGCTGAAGCAGAACCAGCTTGAAAGGCTTTTGCTTCCCTTAGGTGAATATAAAAAGGCTGAGATTAGGGAAATAGCTCAGAGCAAGGGCCTGGTCAATGCCAGAAAACCCGATAGTCAGGATATTTGTTTCGTCAGGGATGGTAACTATATTGATTTTATCAAGGAATACAAAGGTATTGAAATTCCCGAGGGCACTTTTATTGATAAACAAGGTAATGAACTGGGCAAAAACAAAGGAATGGCAAGCTATACTATTGGACAGAGAAAAGGCCTTGGTATAAGCTTTTCTGAACCCAAATATGTAATAAGCAAGGATAGTAAAGCCAATACCGTCACATTGGGGACAAAAGAAGAGGCAATGGTTACGGGCTTAATAGCACGGGATATGAATTATATCCTATATGATAGACCCGACAGAGAAATGAATGCCCTTGCAAAAACCAGATACTCTCAGCAGGAATTTCCTGTAAGGCTGATAGCTCTTGATGATGATAAAGCCAGGATAGTTTTTGATAAACCCCAACCCTTTGCAGCGCCCGGACAGTCTGTCGTTCTTTATGAGGGAGACTCGGTTGCCTGCGGCGGGATTATTTCCGAAACCTTTTAGCAAGTGGGTTGTACCAATACCAAAGCCTTGCTATGCTACAATTCGTCAGTATATTGTTTATAAGCTTCGCACATTTCTTCTATGTCGTTGTATATATCAATACAGGATCCTGCAGCAGACAGAATGACTATGTCCTCGGGCTTCGATGAAAGAAAAGCGCAATCTACAGCCTGCTTTAAGGTCGTGCAATGAGTTATTCGGATATCAATACCCTGATTTTTTCCTACGAGCTTACGCATAAGGCTCATTTCTATCATGGCAGTAGTCTGGCCAAACAAAATAAGATGCTTGACTTTTTCAACCAATGCGTTTCCAAGGGAATCACAGGAAGCTTTATCTTCATATCCTGCTGCTATCAAAATAACTTTTTGATTTAAAGCTTCGAGCAATGCAACGGTCTGGTCAGGAGTGTTTCCATTATGATTACAGAAGTATTTAACGCCGTTAAGTTCCCGGACAAGTTCAATATTTTCGTCCATTTATGACCCTCCTGCGGTTATCTACTAATAAATATAGTAGCCAAAGAATCATATGATTCTCCAAACCAAATGATTCTTAGAAAATAAATGATTCATATAAAGTATAGGTTTGATATAATGGCTAAAAGCGGGTACAATGTTTATAGCAAATAGAAGGTGGGGGTAAAAACGTGTCAAAGCCTGTAGTTGCAATAGTCGGAAGACCTAATGTAGGCAAGTCCACTTTTTTTAATTACCTTGTTGGAAGACGAATATCGATCATAGAGGACACACCGGGTGTGACCCGTGACAGAATTTACGCCGAGAGCGAATGGAGAGGCAGAAAGTTTATCCTCATAGATACAGGGGGAATAGAAGCCTACTCGGAGGACTATATAAAGCAGCAAATGGCCAGACAGGCTCAAATAGCTATCGAGACGGCAGATGTTATCGTGTTGATGGTGGACATAAGAACCGGCCTGACAGCAGCCGATGAGGATGTTGCGGTCATGCTCAGAAAGTCAGCAAAGCCTGTTATTGTTGCCGTTAATAAATCTGATAGTATTGGCGATCTTCCACCGGAGGCTTACGAGTTTTATAACCTGGGCATGGGCGAAATATATCCCGTTTCATCGATCCACGGTTTGGGTATGGGCGATATTCTGGACGCAATATATGATAAATTTCCTGCCGAAGCCCAGAAGGGTGATGAAGAAGATTATATCAAGGTAGCGGTAATAGGCAAGCCCAATGTTGGTAAATCATCTTTAGTCAATAAAATACTAGGTGAGAATCGTGTTATTGTAAGTGATATCCCAGGTACCACAAGGGATGCCATTGATACTTTTTATGAGATCGACGGCAGACGCTATATGTTTATTGATACAGCGGGGATTAGACGTAAAAGCAGGATTGATGAAAATATAGAAAAGTACAGCATCATAAGGTCGTGGTCAGCGGTAGACCGGGCTGATGTCTGTGTTGTAATGATAGATGCCAATGACGGTGTTACCGAACAGGACACGAAGATCGCAGGTTATGCCCATGAACAGGGGAAAGCATCTATCATAGTCATTAATAAATGGGATTTGGTTGAAAAAGAAACAGGAACAATGGAAGAATACCGCAAAAAAGTTCAGCAGGATTTAGAGTTTATGAGCTATGCGCCGGTTCTGTTTATTTCAGCTAAAACAGGCCGAAGGGTTGAAAGATTATTTGAATTGATCGATTTTGTAAATAATCAGGCATCATTCAGGGTACAGACGGGAGTGCTTAACGATGTACTGAATGATGCAGTCGCCATGGTGCAGCCCCCTTCTGACAAAGGAAAACGGCTTAAGATATACTATATGACCCAAACAGGCATAAAGCCTCCAAGCTTTGTGGTGTTTGTAAACAATGCAGAGCTTATGCACTATTCTTATGAAAGATATATCAAGAACACCTTACGGAACAACTTTGGTTTTGAAGGTACACCTATTCGCTTTACTATAAAGGAAAAGGGGGACAGATAAGACTTATGATTGCCGTTATCATTTTTTCATCTGTTATAGGCTATCTTATAGGTAGTGTAAATACATCGATTATTGTAGGGAAGCTCTTGTACAAGGTTGATGTAAGAGAGCACGGAAGCGGAAATGCTGGTGCGACTAACGCACTTAGAACTCTTGGGAAAGGCGCTGCAGCATATGTTGTTATAGGGGATTTTATAAAAGGGATCCTTGCGTGCTTGATCGGACGTTTCGTATTTGGCGAGATAAACCCCGGCGAGGGAATCTTTATTGGAGAGTATCTGGCTGGTTTTTTTGCCGTAGTCGGGCATAACTGGCCGGCTTATTTCGGTTTTAAAGGCGGAAAGGGTGTTATGACTTCCTTTGCCGTAGCAATGATGTTTTCTCCGATAGCAGCTCTCATATGCCTTGGAGGATTTATAATAATCGTAGCAATAACCAGATATGTTTCTCTGGGCTCGATGGTCTGTGCCGCAATATTTCCAATAGCAGCTCTTATATTAAATGAGCCTCTTTTTATGGTATTAACAGGTGCAGCTTTGGCTGTATTGATTATTTGGAGGCATAAAGCAAATATTGAGAGATTGATTTCCGGCAATGAAACAAAGTTAAGCTTTAAAACACATAAGGAGAAATATTAAGATATGTCAGTTGTATCAATCATCGGAGCGGGCAGTTGGGGAACAAGCCTGGCTGTACATCTATCAAAAAAAGGACATGAGGTTCGGGTGTGGTCCTTATTCCAGGAAGAAATCGATATGCTGAATAAGGAAAAAGAACATCTGGATAAACTTCCGGGAATCAAGGTGCCCGATACTGTCAGGTTTACGACCGATTTGGCCAAATGCCTTGAAGATCATGAATTTATAGTTCTTGCAGTTCCTTCACAAACGCTCAGGGCTACCTGCAAGCTTCTGGCTAAGCATGTTTCAGCAGGTGACATTGTTGTCATATGTTCTAAAGGTCTTGAAGAGGATACCGGTATGAGGTTAAGCGAAGTAGTTTTAAGTGAGCTGCCGAATGTTCAGCCGGTTGCCTTATATGGTCCCAGTCACGCTGAGGAAGTGGCAAAGGGCATTCCAACAACGGTAGTATCCGCTTCACAGAATCAGAAAGCGGCCTTCAAGGTCCAGGACGTTTTTATGTCCCCTACATTGCGTGTATATACAAGCTCAGATATGACAGGAACAGAAATAGGAGCAGCCCTTAAGAATGTCATCGCCCTTTGCGCGGGTATATGTGATGGTTTGGGCTACGGGGACAACAGCAAAGCAGCGCTGATGACCAGAGGGATCACAGAGATTGCCCGCCTTGGAACAGCTATGGGTGCTAATTCAAAGACATTTTCAGGCTTGACGGGTATCGGGGATCTGATTGTAACCTGTACCAGTAAGCATAGCCGAAATTTGAGGGCCGGGTATCTTATCGGTAAGGGTTACTCGGTTCAGGAGGCACAAAACGAAGTCAAGATGGTTGTGGAAGGAATATCTGCAACTCGTGTGGCAAAAGAGCTTTCAGAAAAGTATAAGGTAAATATGCCAATATCTCAGGAAGCATATAAAATATTATTCAAAGGCAAGGACTGCAAAAAAGCGGTATATGACCTGATGACAAGAAGCCGCAAGCACGAATCGGAAGACACCGGCTGGTGAGTCGTTTGTATCAGAGATAGACATATTATTTGATTAATGCGACGTAATAAGCTCTATTTTAGCTGCATAGCCTTATTTGTCATTCTGAGCGCAGCGAAGAATCTTTTTTAGATCCTTCGACTTCGCTGCGCTTCGCTCAGGAAGACACGGGTTATGCGTTGAGGATATCATTTAGCGGATACTCTTCCATTTAGTTCGAGGCAATTGGTGCCGTGAGTGATGTTAACTGGCGTCAGCGGAGCATGGATTGC
>JAAYNO010000069.1 GCA_012520855.1 Clostridiaceae bacterium
CAAACCCTCAAATTAATTATTTGAGCGTTTGTCTCTTTAAAGACAATCACTTGCGTTTCCGTTCTTACTCAAAGTGTCAACTTAATAACGTTTTATTAACGTTTGTTGACCATTAACGAGTTCCTATAATTTCGTACACTGTTCAATTTTCAATGTCCAGTTCCTTGCTTGTCATCTCACTTTCAGGCTTTTTACAGCCCGCTAGCGGAGACAGCTTTTATATCTTACCATCGCAGCTTTTCCTTGTCAAGCACTTTTTCAACTTTTTTCGAGTTGTTTTTTGTACCTGCTTGCCTCGTGGCGACGGAATTATATTTTATCACAATCACACTCTCATGTCAAGAACCAATTGTTGCTATCTGTTTGTCCATGCGCCTTACGGCCACTGCAGCTTTTATATAGTACAACAGGGTATATCATATTGTCAACAACAATTTTCAATAAATGCTTTACTCGTAATTTAAGCGATAAAATAGCACTCTCGTATATAATAGAGAGCGCTATTTATCTTTATATATACAGTTATTGAATCGACCGGCCGTTCCTATTTTTCTTTCAATACTACATATGAAGAGCCATCAATCATTTTGTCCTTAAAGCTTAATTTAACATTCTCGATAGGATACTTATTGACAAGAGCCTCCTCGGCAAGTGCGGCATAGTCGACGATTGCGTTCCAGCCCTTTACGCTTGTAACAATATTGGAGCTGATGACATTTGATATCTCTTTTAGCCTGCCAAGGTTCTTAAGGGTTACATGCTGTGAAATAAATGCTTTAATAAATCTGTTCTGGTTATTCTTTCTGTATATGTCACCATAATTTATAAAGTTTCCTTCTTCATCGAATCCCTGCCTGAATCTCACATAACCCTCTGCATCTTTGCCATAAAGGGTATGGGTTCCCTTCTCTATATAAATCTCCAGATCCTGATATGGATCATTGTAATTCATAAGATTAGGCACGTATACTGTGACTCCTCCAAAGTAGTCCACTATATTTCTAAAACCCTTTACCTTCACATATACAAAATCATTGATATATATATCAAAAACCTCATATATAATGTCTGCTAAAAAATCCACATACGGTCTTCCAAAACGACCTTTTCCTTCATTGTATTTAATTGTGTTCCCAATCGAAGGCACAGCATTGATACGATGCATACCCTTTTCCTTGAGATATGACGGATTTGATTTTCTAAGTGCTTCAATTACCTCATCGCTATAATCTATATATATATCCCTGGGCAAACTGATAAGCTTTACTTTTTGTGTACTCTTGTCAACATTCAGTATAGTAATGGTATCAAAATTAAAGCCGGTAGGATCGGTGCCCAATAACAGGATACTGGTACTATTCGGATTTGTAAGAGCTTCAAAATACTTTTGATTGTTTGTAAGCTTTGATTCCTCAGCTATAATATCGCCTTCATCATTAGGCACTACATTTTCTTCGTAAGGATCCGGAGTCTTTGTTACGATTGGTGGTGTTTCCTCTGGCTCTTTGTGTGTACCCGATGAAAAGTTCTGAGAAGCCATCATGCTAAAAAGAACAACAAAAATAGTTGAGAAAAAAGCCATTACAATCCTAGCTCTCTGGGACCTATAGATAAAATCACCCCCGAAAAATCAAGAAAGCTAATTTTAGCATATCACTTATTACTCTTATTTAAAACACTTTAAATTGTCAACTTTTTCATGACTCTTAAAACTAGTGTTTTTTGAGAGAATCAAGCCTCTCTTTTATTTTTTCGTACATATCTGAATATTTATTAAGTTTTTCTCTCTCAGAGTCAACGACTTGTGCCGGAGCCTTCGCAATAAAACCTTCATTTGATAGTTTTTTGTTTACACGATCAAGCTCCATCTCAAGATGGGCCTTTTCTTTTTCCAATCTCTCAATTTCCTTTTCCATATCAATAAGCTCCTCAAGTGGAAGGTAAATCTCCGCACCGTTGACTACAACAGCTACAGCATCCTGTGCTATGCCGTCTTTTGATTTCTGAGATGTAATTTCAGAGAGACCTGCCAGCCTGCCAAATGTGGATCTTTCATCCTGTATCAGATCTATGATCTGACTATCCTGAGTAACAAATATAGCTTTTGCCTTTCTGCTCATAGGTACGTTCATCTCAGCCCTGATATTTCTGATACCTCTTACAGCATCCATAATAAATCCCATTTGCCTTTCTTCGGCGGGATACAGAACATTTCCCGAATACTTTGGCCATGGCGATATCATTATACTTTCATCATCTGTTATCAGGTGACTGTAAATTTCCTCGGTTATGAAAGGCATAAACGGATGGAGCAGCTTCATGGCATCAGCAAGAACCTTATTTAGAACATAAAGCGCTTCCAGTCTGCCCTTTGCTTCTCTGTCGTAAAGTCTGGGTTTTACCAGTTCTATATAACAATCACAGAACTCTTCCCAAATAAATTCATAAATTTTCTGAAGCCCTATACCCAGCTCAAACTTCTCCAGATTCTCGGTAACTTCTTTAGCAACTGAATCAATCCGGCTTAATATCCATTTGTCAGCCGCTGTAAATTCTGATTCATCAACTTTGTCAAAATCAACATCCTCATCAAAATTCATCATAACAAATCTGAATGCGTTCCAAATCTTATTTGCAAAATTCCTGCTGGCCTCAAGCTTCTCTTCTGAAAAACGCATATCGTTTCCGGGTGATGTACCGATAGTCAGCGCGTAACGAAGCGCATCGGTGCCATATTTGTCTATCACGTCAAGGGGATCGATACCATTGCCCAGGGATTTCGACATCTTTCTCCCCAGCGAATCACGTACCAGACCATGTATAAGCACATACTTAAACGGCTCTCTGCCCATCTGCTCCAGCCCGGAGAAGATCATTCGCGCAACCCAGAAAAAGATGATATCATAGCCTGTTACCAGCACACTTGTGGGATAGAAATATTTCAAATCCTCTGTTTCGTCAGGCCATCCAAGGGTTGAGAAAGGCCATAACGCCGATGAAAACCATGTATCAAGTACATCCTCATCCTGTTTTACATTGGTCGATCGGCATTTTGTGCACTCTTTGGGAACAGTCCTCGAAACCATCATCTCACCGCAATCAGAACAGTAATATGCAGGAATGCGATGACCCCACCAGAGCTGACGGGATATGCACCAATCCTGGATATTCTCCATCCAGTTATAGTATATTTTTGAGAATCTTTCGGGTACAAACTTTACTGTACCATTTCTGACAACTTCAATAGCAGGCTCGGCCAGCGGTTTCATTTTGACAAACCACTGCCATGATACTCTGGGCTCAATAGTCGTTTCGCAGCGGTAGCAAGCACCTACATTATGCTTATGCGGTTTTATATTCCCCAGAAGGCCAAGGGCTTTAAGGTCCTCAACAACCTGTTTGCGGGCATCAAAACGGTTCATCCCGGCATACTTTCCGCCATTTTCATTAATGGTGGCATCCTCATTCATAATGTTTATTATCTCAAGATTATGACGAAGACCTACTTCAAAGTCATTAGGATCATGAGCAGGGGTTATTTTCACTACTCCGGTTCCGAAATCTCTCTCTACATAGGTGTCAGCGACAACAGGAATCTCACGATCCATAAGCGGCAGCAGAACTTTTTTGCCTATAAGATGCTTATATCTGTCATCTTCGGGATGGACCGCTACTGCAGTATCTCCCAGCATGGTTTCAGGACGGGTGGTCGCAATTTCAACAAATTCATTCGAATCTGCAATAGGGTATCTTATATGCCAGAAGCTGCCATCCTTCTCCTCATATTCAACTTCTGCATCTGAAATCGAAGTTTTGCAGGCAGGGCACCAGTTTATTATTCGTTCTCCTCTGTAGATCAGCCCTTTTTCATAAAGGCGTACAAAAACTTCCAATACGGCTTTTGAAAGGCCTTCATCCATTGTGAATCTCTCGCGTTTCCAATCACAGGAGCTTCCCAGCTTTTTGAGCTGCTCTACTATCCTGCCGCCATACTGTTCCTTCCATTCCCATGCACGCTCCAAAAAACCTTCGCGCCCTAAATCCTCTTTTGTAATACCTTCCTCAGCCATTTTTTCAACGATTTTCGCTTCGGTAGCTATACTGGCATGATCAGTTCCCGGAAGCCACAGCGCACAGTATCCCTGCATACGCTTCATGCGTATCAGTATATCCTGCATGGTATTATCAAGGGCATGGCCCATGTGCAGTTGTCCCGTTATATTAGGCGGAGGTATAACTATTGTGAAGGGTTTTTTGTCATGATCCACAACCGCATGGAAATAGTCTTTCTCCATCCAGTTTTTGTATAGTTTTTCTTCAACCTGTTTCGGATCATAGGTTTTTGCAATTTCCTTCATTCCAATTCAATCCTTTCAATCAGCTTGTCAAAATACTTTAAATAACTATCTGAAAGCATAAAACATTAAAAATATACCCGGCAGCATAAGCAGCAGACCTGTAACTTTGACTCTGACCGTTGCTTTGGTGAATTTGTATTCGCTGAGCTCATCTTCAGAAAACTCTTCTGCCTCGGCAGCAGTCATTTTCTCATCCAGCTTCATTTTTTTTACTATAGGCTTTGCGCCATAGTTTATGATCGCTCCAATACCTATTAAAACAAAAGCTGCTATCTTATATGCAATCATCGCAGGTATCCCTTTCAGTAATAAAATAAAAGCCTCCATCCAACAACGAATTGGACGAAAGCTAACTTCCGCGGTACCACCAAAATTCCCTTTCAGGGCTCTTGAAGACTATAACGGGCCTTATCCGGCATGACCTACTGACAGTGCAAAAATGTACTTGTTCAGCCACACAAGCTCGGGAGCGACCTTCGGCGAAAAAATACCACGGGATTGCTTGCAGCCTGACGACATTCCCTCTCTGATTGGCTTTTACGCTTACTCCTCTCCGTCATCACATTAAGATGTATACAATCGATATTAATTTATCAAAACCTTATTGTCAAGAGCCGAATTTTGTGTTTATAAATATTATGCATTGAGTTAAATACGCGCTACACCGCTTTTTCTGGCTGCTTCAGCAACAGCACTGGCTACATTTTTCCCCACTCTTGGATCAAAAGCTTTTGGAATGATATACTCCGGGCTAAGTTCCTTATCTTCAATAAGACCTGCCAATGCATATGCCGCTGCTATTTTCATTTCATCATTTATATCCCTTGCCCGAACATCAAAAGCACCTCTGAAGATGCCGGGGAATGCCAGGACATTGTTTATCTGGTTTGGAAAATCCGAGCGTCCCGTTGCTATGACCTTTGCTCCTCCGGCCTTTGCTTCATCAGGCAATATCTCAGGAACGGGATTTGCACATGCAAATATAACAGCATCTTTAGCCATGGTTTTTACCATATCTGTTGTAAGGGTTTTTGGAGCACTTACGCCAATAAATATATCTGCGCCGCATATGGCATCTGACAATGAACCTTTCATTTTCTCACGATTGGTTATAAGGGCAATTTCGGCCTTGATTTGGTTCATACCTTCCTTACGTCCCTCATAAATTATCCCGTTTCTGTCACAAAGGATTATATTGTTAAAACCATCAGTTATAAGCAGTCTTGTTATGGAAATCGCCGCCGCACCGGCACCGTTGATCACTATTTTAACATTTTCCTTCTTTTTACCTGTAACTTTTAATGCATTTACGATACCGGCGAGAGTAACCACCGCTGTACCATGCTGATCATCATGGAATATGGGGATATCACATTTTTCTTTTAGTTTTCTCTCGATTTCGAAGCATCGCGGAGCTGATATATCCTCAAGGTTGATACCTCCAAAGCTGCCGGAAATAAGATATATGGTATTGACAATCTCGTCTACATCCTTACTTTTAATGCACATGGGAAATGCGTCCACATCTCCGAACGCCTTGAACAGAACACATTTTCCTTCCATTACTGGCATACCGGCTTCCGGACCGATGTCACCAAGCCCTAAAACTGCAGTTCCATCAGTAACAACCAGGCACATGTTCCAGCGTCTGGTCAAATCATAGCTTTTATTGACATCCTTTTGAATTTCCAGACATGGTTCTGCCACACCCGGTGTATAGGCAAGCGAAAGGTCTTCTTTGGTATTTACAGGTACGGTATTGACGACTTCGATTTTTCCCTTCCATTCTGCATGAAGTCTTAGTGATTCCTTTGCGTAGTCCATACGATTTATCCTTTCCTTAATTTTATTCCGGTATCCTTTCGTAATCCACATATTTGAACCGTACACCGGCGCTGCTCTCTTGCCAATCACCCTCATAGGTTTTTTTATAACCAAAAGCTTCATCCAGATTGACAAGATGAGTATCGGCTTCAAATGACCCGTCAATTTTTGTGATCAAAGCTTTGCTGCAATAGGGCAAAAGTAGTTTGTAGATACTTTCCCCCCCGGCAACATAAACCTTGGCAGCACTGCAATCTATATTATTTGAAAGCTCTTCAAGATCATGCACTATAACCGCTCCCTTGCAAGTGTAATTCCGGTCTCTTGTCATCACCACATTAATACGGTCAGGCAATGGTTTTTTATCCTTAAAGGATTCCAGAGTTTTGCGGCCGACAATAATAATATTACCCCTGGTAAATTCTGAAAAACGCTTCAGGTCCTCAGGAATTCGTTTCAGCAGCTTATTATCCTTGCCGATGCCCCAGTTTTTATCGACTGCGGCAATTAGAATCATATTCTTCCTCATTATCATTTCTCCTACTCTGAGGCCATTTTAGCCAGCTATAATATTATAAGATCCTTCGCTTGCTCAGGATGACATGCAGGAACATATTACACCGCCACGGGTATGTTTTTGATCTGAGGTCCCGGCTCATATCCCTCAAGAGCAAAGTCATCCACCGTAAACTCATAAAAGTCCTTTATATCGGGGTTCATAATAAATTTCGGTGCTTTTCCCGGTTTTCGTGAAATAAGGTCCCGGACCAAAGGTTCATGACGGTCATAAATATGAGCATCTGCAATAACATGAACCAGCTCACCAGCCTCAAATCCGCATACCTGCGAGAACATGTGGAGTAAAACAGCATATTGGGCAACATTCCAGTTGTTTGCAACCAGTACATCCTGAGAGCGCTGGTTTAAAATCCCGTTAAGCTTTTTTCCTGTAACATTGAATGTCATGCTGTATGCGCAAGGGTATAGGTTCATTTCGTGCAGATCCGCATGGTTGTATATATTTGTGATGATCCTGCGGCTATAAGGATTGTTTTTTAAGTCGAATAAGACCCTGTCAACCTGATCGAATTCGCCCTCTTTATATTTGTGCTTAATTCCTAACTGGTAGCCATAAGCCTTTCCTATGGAGCCGTTTTCATCTGCCCAGGCATCCCATATATGGCTGTTCAGATCATTAACATTGTTCGATTTCTTCTGCCAAATCCATAGAATTTCATCTATAGCGGCTTTCAGGTTTGTGGGTCTTAAAGTCAATATAGGAAATTCCTCTGAAAGATCGTATCTGTTTACTACACAAAATCTTTTCCGGGTGTGAGCAGGAACTCCGTCTGACCAACGGGGTCTCACATCAGAACCCACGTCTGAAAATCCGTTTTCTAATATATCTTTGCACATATCAATAAATATCAGATCAGCTCTGCTCATCAAAAAGCCCTCCACATTAACATAAAAATAATAGTTTTGTTACGTATAAAATACTATTAAATACTATACCTCACCACTATAACAATTACAATATAATGCAAAAACATGCACAGAAAAAAATGTTTTTTAGTAAGTTGTTATCTGACAAAACGTTCTTAAAAAAATCTAATGTATTCGTATTTTTTATGGTATATTAAGGAATAGATAGTTTCCTTGAGGGAGTTGTATGTATGGATATAATCCCTAAAATAAATATCCTCGGTTTTGATGACTTATATAAAGACTCAAAGATTGTTGTATTTGGAGCTCCTTTTGATGGAACGGTTTCTTACAGGCCGGGCTCACGATTCGGTCCCTCTGCAATACGAAATGAATCATATGGGATAGAAACATACAGCCCGTATCAGAATGCTGATTTGACAGAAATAAAAGGCTGTGATGCAGGGGATTTGCCCATCCCCTTTGGTGACACAAGAATCGCTCTTGATATGATAAAGAATTTTACACAAAATATAATAAACGACGGCAAGATCCCCATTATGCTTGGAGGAGAGCATTTAACAACACTGCCTGCAGTGGAGGCAGTATCTGAAAAGTATCCTGATCTCTGTGTTATCCATTTAGACGCGCATACAGACGTTCGCGAGGAATATATGGGTATTGCTCTCTCCCATGCCACAGTTATAAGACGCATCTGGGAAAAGCTAGGTGATAAAAGAATCTGGCAGTTCGGTATCCGATCAGGTGAAAAATATGAGTTTGACTGGGCAAAAGAACACAACACCCTGGCCCCTTTTAAGCTGGAAGGCATAGAAAGGGCCCTTGCCGAAATTGGAAGCAGGCCGATATACCTTACTATCGATTTGGATGTACTCGATCCCTCAGTCTTTCCTGGTACAGGCACACCGGAGCATGGCGGCATAACCTTTCACGAGTTGATGGATTTCCTGCTCAAACTGAGGGGTGAAAACATAGTAGGCGCCGATCTTGTAGAATTAGCACCAAATTACGACCATAGCGGAATCTCAACTGCTGCGGCCTGCAAGCTGCTGAGAGAAGTTGCTCTATGCATATGCGCATAGAGGGCGATTCCTCTGTGCACATTTTATGCAGGTTACCCTTAGTGCCGGGCTGCTTCTTGTGTCCGCCTTATAAATAACACATAGGAGTATTGACAAATAAGGTAATCACTTCACCACTGTCGTTATGCGCATTTTGTCGTAATTTTCCCATACCTCCACCAGAATGCCTCCGCTCTCGATTGTTTTCAGTATTCTGGCGCCCTGAGACGATAATCTGTCCAGAGTTTCGGGATCGGGATGCCCGTATGTGTTTCGTCCGACTGAAATAACAGCCAAGCTTGGGTCGATATTAGCCAAAAATTCTTTATCCGACGAATACTTTGATCCATGATGGGCTACTTTCAGCAAGTCGCAGTTGAGAACTGCAATGTCATTCATAATTCTTTTTTCGGTTTCAAAGCCTATATCTCCAGTAAACAATGCATTGAAGTCTCCATAATCCAGTCTTACTACAAGTGAAAGCTCATTGGCATTTGCAACTGAAGCGTTTGGCATGAGCCATTCTTCTTCCAAAGGATAGAGGGCTTTAATAATCAGCCCGTCCTCTTGATAAAGAATACCCCCCTCTTTCATACGTGTGATAGGAATCCCCATATTAAGCGCTTTATCAGTCAGCTCATTCATTTCAATATCTGGTGCGTCGGCCACGATGAGACCCTTTACTTTTACCTTATCCAGAACTGTTTTCAGACCTCCGATATGATCCACATGTCCATGAGAAGCTATCATTAAATCAATCTGAGTCATGTTAAGATTATAAAGCAGAGGAACCACGATACGTTCACCAGCAAAAGAACCCCTTTCGTCATTTATGCTGCCTCCGCCATCAATAATAATATTATGTCCTGCCGGTGTCCTGATAATGGTGCAGTCACCCTGGCCAACATCGGCAAAATATATCTTGAGTGCACGGTTTGGTATGCTGATTAAAACAATCAATACTCCACAGATAGCAAGTATCGCGGCAGCAAAAGGTTTAGCCGCTTCCTTGCGGATCCTGAAATGGCAGTACCTGAAATAAAGAATCAAAAAATAATATATGATAACAAGAATAAAGCTGGGAGTTGCAATATTTATCTCTGCCCAGGGTATACTTGCTGACGCCCTGGTAATAAAAAGAATAATATCGGTCACAATGCGGGATAAAACTCCGAGAACCAATCCTATTGGCATGTATATATTCCCCAGAATGACCGCAAGAGCTCCCAATACCGTCAATAAACCTGTTAGAGGTACTATTAACAGATTTGACAGAATCGAGATAACCGAAAATGTATTAAAACAATATGCGATAATGGGTATTACCCCTATTTGGGCAGCAATTGTCCCCGCCAATACGTCTTTTATAAATTTGGGAAGCCTTGCAGGCAACTTTTTAAATATGGCTTTATAGAATATAACCAAAGATAGTGTCGCAGAAAATGATAGTATAAAACCTAAATCATAAAGCATGAAACTGTTATTCAAAAGAATAATGATTGCCGAAAATGCTATGGAGCAGTATATGTCCGAATTGCGCCATAACAGCATGCCGGTCAATGTGACACCCGCCATAATCGCAGCTCTTACTACAGATGCTTCCATACCGGTGGCAAACACATAAAAAATCATAGCGGGAAACGCTATAGCAGACGACCATCTGGGATTGAACCCGATTTTCTTCAGCAGCCAAAGAAAAGGAACCAAAAGAAAAGCGATATTAGCTCCTGAAACCGCCATAATATGTGATAATCCGGCTCTTCTGAAGTCCTCCTCCAATTCCTCCGGCATATTAGCGGTATAACCGATAAGCATTCCGGCGATAACCGAGGATTCTTCCGATGGCAGACACTTATCCAGAGTTGTAATGATCGAATGACGCAGCTTATATCCTGTATTCTTAATCCATGAAAACTCCCGTCCTTCTAATATTTTTATTGTTTTTAAAGAAACATTCATGGTTCCCGATATGCCTCTGGCTGCAAGAAATTTTCTTGTGTCAAACCCGCCAAAATTTCGTCTTCCTGCCGGGATTTTGATTTCACCTGACACACTTATTATGGAACCATATTTTAGCCCTGGTATGGGATCCATTGAGTAAACATTTACCTGAATACGGTGATTTTTTTGTAGGATCGATCCTTCACTGTTTATTGAACAAACCTTAAGTGTAAATCGCATTTTCCCTTCCAATTGCTCAGGCTCATCAATTAAAACTCCCTGTACTGTCACACTTTGGCCTTCCAGTTCCATAAAACTATTGTAATAATGATTTTCATTGATGCTGTGAAGTGTGTATCCGATTATCATGAATGGAACAGCAAGAAGACAAAAAACAGACAGCCTCCCTTTTAAAGGCTTGTAAGTCAAAATAAAAACAATCAAACTTATCGCCAGAGACACCAATCCCCAACTATGATAATTATTAACATCTGCAAGTATAATACCCCAAATAAGGGCTATGGCCGCTACTGCCAAAGGTCTTTTCATTAATACCTCAACACTTATTTAATGGTTCTCTTGAGAATTGCCACCTGAGATGTGCCATGCTGGTGCAATGATCGTTCTAATTCCGGAGAACGGGAAAAACCTACTTTTTCCCAAAACGACAATCCCTGTTTATTTTTATATGAGACAGCAACAAGGCATGTTCGTACTCCATATTTTATTTGAGCATATTTAAGAAGCTTATTTATTGCATGGGTACCTAACCCTTTGTTTTGGCTGGAAGGCTCAATTATAAGGATATTGACCCATAAAACTGCTTCATCGCTATTCTTTTTTACTTGCCCTAAAACAAAGCCAACAGGCACTCTTTGCTTCAGGTTATGTATCATGAATATAAGTCTTCCAGGTTCTATATTTCTTAATCTTTGCCTTATATCGGAAAAATCCTTGAATCCGGTGGCATATCCGAAGCAGTCGGTCATACCATACCATCTTTCCAGAATCATCATATCCTCATTATCAGGCTCTTTAAAAGCTAAACAAAGGTCTTCGTTTATTTTCATTAGACTTCCTCTTAAATCAGCGCTTTCAATTTTTACCATCGGCAAATTCTGTCATTTTATTAACACAAGGAATCGGCTGTTTCTGTGAATCTTGATTAGGGCTGGGAGTGGACCAAATACCATTCATGCCAGCCATTATATATATTTTTCCACACAGGCTTTCTTGCACCTCTGATATGGTTGTGATAAAGAACTGCGCCATATTTTCTATATAGAGGAAGAATGACATCATTATTACCGCTGACATTAAGGCTATCCTTTAAGAGCTCCATAGTTTCAGCGTCATCAGTATAAGCAGGCAGGCTGCAGCCCAGCAGCATCATATCAAATTTCCCGCTTTTTATCAGAGATTGTTGTTCATCATAGGTACGAGCTTCCTGCTCCACCTTGATCCCTATATTTGCAAGAGCATCAGATATCCATTGACTCATGCTTTGCCTGTCGGTATTGACTATATTATAAGTTATGCTTATCGTAACATGCTGTCTGACTCCGTTTTTATAAGTATAAAAATAGTTTTTTTCATCATCGTAGTTGAATCCTTCGTTTATTAGCGAATCGATTGCGCCATTTTTATCTTTCATATCCAATTGGTTATTATCGCTTAATCGACCCAGTACAGTTTTACCTGTGCTTAACGGGTTAAACTGCTCATACCATCTCAGGTACTGAATTATCACCGACCTGAAGCTTTCCATGCTGAAAGGCGAATTGGTATTACCTACAGGTGACAACACCATAAATTCCATAATGCTGCTTTCGTATTTGTTTATATATATATCCGCTCTTTTAGAATAGCTTTCAAGCTCTCCTTCTTCCAGCCATGCGATATCTATCTGCTGTCTCTGAAACGCCTGCATCATTTCTTCATCAGCCGAATATAGTTTAAATATTATACCATCAATCCATATAGTATCGATCAGGCTTTCAGAATCGTTTAACGCCCACCAGGAATCATTTCTCACCAGCTTAATAAAGTCCTCGTTATATGATTCGAACATAAAGGGACCTGTTCCAATCAGCTTCATTTTTTCACTATGTCCTTCAACAGGCCAGTCTTTGAAAACATGCCGGGGTATGATCGGAAAGGTTAGCTTTTTTATTATGTTATTATCCGGTTTTTTCAGAACTATTCTAAGGCTTAATCTACTGAGAACATTCACATTGCTGATATTTGAAACCTGATTTAAATAAAAGGATTTTTTTCCGGCTTTTTTTATGGTTTCCAGAGTAAATGCCACATCGTCGGCAGTTAACATCTCTCCGTCATGATATAAGATATTGTCTTTTAAGTCTAAATCGAGTATAAGACCATCCTGGCTGATATTATAGCGATCAACCAGGCTTTTTTCAGGAATCTCATCCTCATTTTCGATAAACAGGCTGTCAAATACAAACTTTGCCAGCTGGCTTACATATATGCTTCTGGAAGTCAAAGGATTGAGAGTATCAGGAAACACCATAAACAGGTTTAAGAAACCGCCTTTTGACGGTCCTACATCCTCACGGATTATCTTTACCGTTCCATGATCAAAACCTGTCATAGGCTCTTCAACGGGTGTATTGACCTGTCGGATGCATCCGCTTACAACTATTGATATTACCAGTATTAATATAAATAAGCCTATTTTTTTATTCATATTTGCCTCTTATCATCAGAAAAGCAGCTCCGGTACCGCCTTTTCCATTACTTCCCCTGTGGGAGAAGAATATATCCCTATGGCATTTGGTACAAATACTGCAGCTTGATATTTTCTCCTCCTGAACACCTTCAATCAATAAATTTCTTGTTATAATGCCCTCCAGGTTTATAATCCGCTTCCCGTCAGGCCTCAAAGCAATGAAATCCTTAGCCCACATAAAAGTGTTTAAAAAAGAATCTGCAACATTTTCATCAACCTCAAAACAGCATGCCTGGATATGGGGTCCAAATGCTGCATGGATATTTTCAGGACGGCAGAAATAAACATCTTTCATTGTCCTTAAAACTTCTGTTGCTATATTAAGAAGTGTTCCCTTCCAGCCTGAGTGAGCAAGCGCTATCACCCTTTTTATCGGATCATAAAAATATATGGGTACGCAATCTGCATATAATGTTACAAGCATTAGATCCAACTGATTGGTTGCAAGTCCGTCAATATCACTGTAAGACCTTTCCCGGGTTAATCCCATCCCCGCATGCCTTTTGTCCACGGAAAGCACATTTCTATCGTGGACCTGATGGGACAGAACCATGTCCTCTAAAGAAACTCCCAGCTGTTCACCGAGTATCCGATAATTTTTCATCACGTTATCCGCAGGATCAGGCCTGTTAAAATTAAGATTCAGGGAGGCACAATCTCCTGTACTTACCCCTCCGAAACGTGTTGTAAAACCATGTATCAATTCGGGGAAGTCCGATAATGATGGGATCCCTATATAGGTTGATCGATCCGATCTTGCTTTCTTAAGGCAACTGACATCAAGAATTGTACCCACAAAGGCTCCTCCGCACGATTTATCACTATTGTATTATACCATAAGTTTCGATAGAAATTTATTGCTGTTTACTTCGACGTTTAAACCAGAGAGACGGTTCGAAATTACTGAAAAAGTCGCTCCTTAAATGTCATTCTGAGCGTAGCGAAGAATCTTATTAGCTGATAATGCGGGTTTTAAGATTCTTCATTCCGCTTCGCTCCATTCAGAATGACAAAACCCGGAGTTTTGCAGCAGTTTCGGACGGTTCTTCCGGTTTACTATTTCTGTCGGCCCAGCATGTTGGATTTATCCAGCATCGATTCAATGAATACCCCGTACCCACGCATGGGGTCGTTTATAAATACATGGGTGACCGCGCCGATAATACGCCCATCCTGTATGATCGGACTCCCACTCATACCTTGGACTATACCGCCTGTGCTTTCTAAAAGCTTTTGGTCTGTTATGCGCAGTACCATGTTTTTTGTGCTGGACAAGTCAGACTTGGCAATTCTTTGTATTTCAATATCAAACTCTTCAACTATGTTCTTGTTTATGCATGCTAAAATAGTAGCCTTACCGATCTTCACAGTACTGTGGGGCCCGATTTCAAGAAGCCTTCCCCATTTTTTATTTAGTTTTTTATCATCAATCTTGCCAAATATTCCAAAATCACAATTAAGCTTGATATCACCCACTACCCTTGGGTTGTTGAGGAAATCACCTTCGAGTTCTCCGGGAGATCCTTTCATACCTCTTTTTATTCCCTGTATAGTTGACTCCAAAAGTGAACCTGAGCCTACCTGTAAAAGTGACCCTGTATCTATATCATTGATCCCATGGCCTAATGCTCCATAAATTTTGTTTCCAGGGTCAATAAAAGTCAGTGTTCCGATTCCTGCCGAGCTGTCCCTGACCCAAATGCCTATTCGATACTCATCATCTTCTTCGGATTTTACTGGTGTTATAGCTGTTTTGTATTCCGCATTCTGCCTTCTGTATGTTATTTCGATAGGTGCTCCGCCCGAATTATTAATTACATCGATCAAATCAGATATGCTGTTTAAATCCTTTCCGCCTGCCCTCTTTAATATGTCCCCGGTAATCAGTCCTGCCGTTTCTGCAGGTATTACCCTTGTTCCATCCTTCATGATCACTCCTGATACATTAATAATGATGATTCCATTGGTCTTTAGTTTGATTCCGATAGGAGCTCCGCTTGCTATTACCTTCTGGCTCTCGATTGAACGAACCTGGACAGTTTTGAACGGAATTATGCCGAAAATCTTGAGATCAAGCTCTGCTTCACCCTCTTCAGTTGCCTTTATGGTATAAGGTTTTTCTAATCCGTTAATAGGTTTTGCCTGACTGCTGTTTACTGTCAGGATTTTACTTTTGCAATAAGCCTGTAGGGGTATTCTGATCGATAGTGTATAATCTTCACCGGTCAAAACGGTTATTCTACCGGGAATAACGAAAAAAGTCATTGTTAACGCAACAATAAGCATCAGGAATAAAACAGATATAATAAAGGATGGTTTAAGTAACTTTTTAAACAAAATATCACGCTCCACATGCAGTATTACTTTCATAAGTTAACCTGCGCGCGGAACTCTTATGCTTCGTAAAAAATCCTTATTGTGACAACTAAATAGAAATTCTGAGCATTTTTACAATCCTGTCCAATTTACTATGCCCATAGTTTTTTTAATGCAATCGCTCTTTAGGAAGTCATCCGCATATGTATTTGAACACATCATGGGATGTCGTGATTCGTAAAATTTACCATTCAAAATAAAGGGTTTAAAGCGTTGGGCATTTTTTCCCCACAAAAACCAAATGATTCCTGGATCCATTGAAGATATCCATGAAAGCAATCTTTCAGTAAAGCCTTGCCAAATTTCTTTATGGCTTAATGGCTTACCCGGTATAACCGTAAAATATGTATTCAGAAACAGAACCCCTTGCTTTTCAAGATTGCTAAAGAGATGATCCGGTTCAGCCAGTCTGAAATTGCCGCTTTTTATTTCATCGATGATCTGAGAAAATGTCGGTATCTTGTTATCGCAGCTGATGCCTTTTTCAGATATGTAAATCAATCTGATTATGTTTTTAAGCGAAACCTGCCTGAAGGGCTGAAACCACGAGGTAAGTGTTCCTACCTCAAAAGCCCTTCCTGTTGCAGCTCCGGCTTCAGGATAGGGATCCTGACCCAAGATAATAATTTTTATGTCTGAAAAATCTGTTTCCAAAAACCTTAGGATTCTATCCCTCTGAGGTGAATATTCATCGCCGATTGTACATTCAATTTCATAAAGCAACTCTAAAATATCATTATTTAGAAAATCATTCCACGATGTATGAACGTCTTTGGGAAGCAAACTCATTTATTATCTCCTTTATTATCCTTCGGGTGACCAATTGTCGCGCCATTAAACCTCACACTTATCACTCTTACCTCACACGTCTGAGTAATGGCTACTCAAAATGAGTAAAGAGGACCGTCCCCTTTACTCATTTTGAATGCGCTTAAGCTCTTCGATTTGGTCACGGATTGCTGCAGCTTGCTCGAACTCAAGCTCTCTGGCAGCCTTCTTCATATCCTTTACAAGACTTTCGATCATTTCTGCTATGCTGTTTTTATCAAGTATCTCAGCTCCTATCCGCCTATCCTTTCTGTACTTCTCTTCACTTTCAGCAGTCTTCGTTGCTTCGATAACATTGAATACAGCCTTATGGATCGATTGCGGAGTGATATTATTGACTTTATTGTACTCCTCCTGTACTTTACGTCTGCGGTTTGTCTCGCTTATAGCACTTTCCATAGCGTTGGTTATGGTGTCGGCATACATGATCACTCTGCCTTCCACGTTTCTTGCTGCTCTGCCGATAGTCTGGATAAGCGAGGTTTCCGATCTTAAGAATCCCTGCTTATCGGCATCCAGAATGGCTATCAATGCGACCTCAGGTAAATCCAGACCTTCCCTTAAGAGATTTATACCAATCAGTACGTCAAATTTGCCCATACGCAAATCCCTTATTATTTCAAGACGCTCAAGCGTATCTATGTCGGAATGAAGGTATTTGACTCTGACACCCATATCGTCCATGTATTTTGTCAAATCCTCGGCCATTCTTTTTGTCAATGTGGTAACAAGAGTCCTGAAGCCTTTTTTGGTTGTTTCCCCGATCTCATAAAGCAAATCATCGATTTGACCCTTTACAGGCTTTACGGTGATCTGAGGATCGACCAACCCTGTCGGTCTTATAAGCTGTTCAACTATCTTTGTTGAAATACTTTTTTCATAATTGGCAGGAGTGGCGCTGACATATATAGCTTGATTCACCCTTTGGCTGAACTCCTCAAACGTAAGCGGCCTGTTGTCGAAAGCCGACGGCAGCCTGAACCCATATTCGACCAGAGATTCCTTTCTTGAACGATCTCCGTTATACATTGCTCCAATCTGCGGGACCGTTACGTGGGACTCATCGATTACCAAAAGAAAATCCTTCGGAAAATAATCGATAAGCGTATAGGGAGCACTTCCGGGAGCCCGCCCGCTTATATGGCGTGAATAGTTCTCAATACCCTGGCAGAATCCTATTTCCTGCATCATTTCTATATCATACCTGGTTCTCTGCTCAAGCCTCTGGGCTTCTAGGAGCTTACCGTTATCCTTAAGGTATTTCAGTTGCTCTTCAAGTTCGATTTCAATGGATTTTATAGCCCTGTCCATTTTTTCACGGCCGGTGGCAAAGTGAGAGGCAGGAAAAATCGCGACATGAGACCTTATTCCGGTTACTTCGCCTGTGAGAACGTCTATTTCAGTGATCCGTTCTATCTCATCTCCGAATAATTCCACCCTTATAGCTGTCTTTGAAGAAGAAGGCGGAAAAATATCCAGAACATCTCCCATTACTCTGAATGTCCCTCGTTTAAAATCAAATTGATTTCGGTCATATTGGATTTCTACAAGCTTCCGGATTATCTCATCTCTGTCCTTGATCATACCCGGACGCAATGATATCATCAGATCTGTATAATCCTCAGGGTCACCCAGACCGTATATGCAGGAAACACTTGCCACAATAATCACATCCCTTCTTTCAAAAAGGGCGGCTGTGGCTGAATGCCGGAGCTTATCAATCTCGTCGTTTATTGAAGAATCCTTCTCGATATAAGTATCGGTCGAAGGAATATATGCCTCGGGCTGGTAATAATCATAATAGCTTACAAAATACTCGACGGCATTATCAGGAAAAAACTCTGTAAACTCATTACAAAGCTGGGCAGCCAGTGTTTTATTGTGGGCTATGACAAGAGTCGGTCTCTGGACCCTCTCAATTACATTGGCGATAGTATAGGTTTTCCCTGAGCCCGTCACACCAAGCAAGGTCTGGTGCTTGCTCCCATCGTTTATAAGCTTAGTAAGCTCATCAATCGCCCTGGGTTGATCACCGGTAGGTCTATAGTCAGATCTTAATTTGAATTCAGGCATATTACTCTCCTCTATGATCAGGTAAAAGATGCAAAGATACTTTGTCCCGGATTAGCTTCCTGAAACATTAAAAGGCTATACATGCTTTTCACATGCATAGCCTCATGCTCATAATTTTACATAAACTACAGTAAGAACACAAGAATTACAGATACTATAACAAATAATACCGCGATCCAGCCTGTATATTTACTTAAGATGGCCTCATAAGCACGGCCTTTGTTTTTTCCGAAAAAGGTCTCGGCTCCGCCTGCGATTGCACCGCTGATCCCTGCAGAACGACCTCCTTGTAATAAAACGACAGCTATAATTACAAGACAGATAATCAAATAAATAATATTAACAATAATTGCCCACGGACTCATATATAAAACCTCCGATTTGTTTATACAGCGTTTATCATTTTAGCACAATGCCTGTATTAAATCAAGAAGAATTAAAGCCTCTTCTCAAGCTCCGCTTTCTCTTTTTCAAAACCTGGCTTTCCAAGAAGGGCAAACATGTTCTTCTTGTAAGCCTCTACACCTGGCTGGTCAAAGGGATTGACTCCAAGTATATATCCGCTTATGCCGCAGGCTTTTTCAAAGAAATAAACCATGTAGCCAAACCAGTAGGGTGTCATTTCAGGTATATTGATTATAAGGTTAGGAACTCCCCCGTCATTGTGAGCCAGTATTGTTCCCTGCATGGCCATCTTGTTCACAAAATCCATTTCCTTACCCGCCAAATAATTAAGCTTATCGGAATCATCGGCTGTGGCCATCATATGAACAGGTTTTCTGCACTTCTCGACATTAACTACGGTTTCGAAAATATTGCGCAGACCATCCTGGATATATTGCCCCATGGAATGCAAATCGGTTGAGAAATCAACGCCCGCAGGGAAGATACCTTTCTGATCCTTGCCTTCGCTTTCTCCGTAAAGCTGTTTCCACCATTCGGTAACAAAGTGCAGGGAAGGCTCATAGTTGACCATGATCTCAGTTGTCTTTCCCTTTCTGTAAAGAATATTTCTGACTGCTGCATACTTATAACAGTCATTCTCTCCAAAGGGCTTTTTGCAGTCTTCATAAGCATCACGTGCGCCCTTCATCATTTCGGCTATATCAATTCCGGCTACAGCAATTGGCAAAAGCCCGACTGCTGTAAGGACTGAAAAACGCCCTCCAACATCATCAGGGATAATAAATGATTCATATCCTTCATTATCAGCAAGAGTTTTTAATACTCCCCTTGCCTTGTCGGTCGTTGCAAAGATTCGGCTTTGAGCACCCTTTTTTCCATACTTCTTTTCCATGTATTCCTTGAAAATTCTGAAAGTGATCGCAGGCTCGGTAGTGGTTCCTGACTTGGAAATAACATTAACAGACACTTCCTTGCCGTCAATCAGCTCCAGCAATTCCGTCAGATAGGTTGAGCTAATGTTATTGCCTGCAAAATAAATCTCAGGCCCATTTCTCTTATCCTTTGGAAGCATATTGTAAAAGGAATGGGATAATGATTCAATAGCCGCTCTGGCACCCAAATATGATCCGCCGATACCAATCACTATAAAAACATCGGAGTTTTCCCTGATTCTCTGCGCTGCATTAATTATACGGCTGAACTCCTCACGATCATAATCATTTGGAAGCTCCACCCAGCCTAAAAAATCATTTCCTGGCCCGGATTTTTCATGAAGCATCCTATGAGCGCTTTCTATCTGATTTTCCAAATAACTGATCTCATTTTCGTTAATAAACCCTAAAGCCATATTGTAATCAAACTTTATCTTTGACATTAGTGCATCTCCTTACCACGTTCATTTCATAATTTTTCTAAAATATTCTATCATGTTTCCATCGTTTTTGCACAAGATTTTCGTATTATCAACAATTCAATTTAAATAACTTAAGTAGCGCGGCACTAAGGATAGGGCTACTATTGTCAAACCCTTGTCACTAGTAATGTGCATGGTTTTGTAATCTCATATTTGCCCATCCCCGCAGGAAGAAAAATGCTGTCACCTCTTTGAACGCACATAATATCTTTTCCGTATACTATTTCTGTATCACCCTCAAGGCAGAGAATTGAAACAAATGATTCGTCATTTACGTTGAATAAGGCTTTGGTTTTGACTTCTATTATTTCGGTTTGAAAATAATCACACTGAGATAAAAGTGTTCTTGTAAATCCCTCATTATCCTCAGGCTGCCCCATTGCTCCGGGTCTTCTGGTTGCAGGATTCAGGTTTGTCACCTCAATTGCCTTCTCTATGTGCAGATCACGGGGTTTATTATCTGCACCCAATCTGCCGTAATCGTATACTCTATATGTCAGATTGGAGTTTTGCTGAACTTCTGCAAGAACAATGCCCTTTCCTATGGCATGGAGTATTCCTGCATTAATAAAGAATACATCACCCTTTTTTACAGGCACCTTATTGACAACCTCCATAAGAGTGTTCTCTTTTATTCTTTCCGCGAATTCTTCTTTACTTATGGATCGTTTGAAGCCATAGATCAAAGAAGCTCCTTCTTCACATTCAAGGATATACCACATCTCGGTTTTCCCGAATCCGCCTTCGTGCTTCAAAGCATAAGCATCGTCAGGATGCACCTGAACTGAAAGATCATTTTTTGCATCAATCAGCTTTATCATAATAGGAAAGTCTTTAAATCTTTTGCTTCGGCTTCCCAATACTTCCTTTCCTTCTGATTTTATGTATTCCGTAAGAGTTTTGCCTTCATGCTTTCCGTTAGCGACAACAGATTGACCATCCTTATGGCAGGATAGTTCCCATGACTCGGCAATTATTTCTTTATCAGAGATCTTATTATATTTGGTTTTCAGTAGATTGCCCCCCCAGATGTAATCTTTATAGGCGGGAATCAGTTTGATCGGTTCCATAAATAATATCCTCTCCATGAAAATAAGGACGGGTATTAGTCCGTCCTCTTAATAGTCTAATAATAACCTCTTACCAGGCGCGCACTGTACGCCCTAAAATACCCTTTTGATGATCACCGGATAAAGTGCACAGAAGAACAGTCCCCTTGTGTTCTTAACCAAGAGGGTGGACCCTGTTTTCATAATCGACCATATCAGGATCAATCCTGTATTTCTGAGCCTCCCGGTATTCAAAGAACTTGACAGCCACCTGCGGGAACATTGCATAGGTCAATACATCCTCGTCCTGCTCGATGTACTGGGCTACTTCTTCCCTGATTTTATCCAATTCATTTGGAATCAAGTCTGCAGGTCTGCAGGTGATACGCTCTTCGTCGCCAATGATCTTCTTAACCATCTCTTCTTTAATCGGGGCAGGCGTTTTTCCGTATTCGCCTCTTACGAGACCCTTTGTTTCCTTGGGTATCATTTTATAGCGTTCGCCCATTATTACATTCATAACCGCCTGCGTACCGACGATCTGGCTTGTCGGTGTAACCAATGGAGGATATCCCAGATCTTCTCTTACCTTCGGTACTTCGTTCAGAACTTCACGAAGCATATCTTCCTTGCCTGCCTGTTTAAGCTGTGAGACCAGATTGGACAGCATACCGCCGGGAACCTGGTAAATAAGCGCATTTACGTCTACTCCCATAACTTTGGTGTTGAGAAGACCGCTTGATAAATATTTGTTTCTAAGCCCTTCATAATATGCCGCAATTTCACTTAACAGATTCAAATCATACCCTGTATCATAAGGTGTGCCCTGCAAGCTTGCTACCAATGGTTCCTCAGGAGGCTGGGATGTTCCCATAGCCATCGGTGAAATAGCACAATCTACAATGTCCGCACCTGCCTCAATGCCTTTCAGATAGGTCATGGAACCTACACCGCTGGTGTAATGGGTATGAAGCTGTATCGGGACCTTTACATTTTCTTTCAAAGCTTTTACCAGCTCGTATGACTGGTAAGGAACCAACAGTCCTGCCATATCCTTTATGCAAATTGAATCGGCTCCCATATCCACGAAGGTTTTTGCATCCTTTACAAATTGCTCAAGGCTATGGAAGGGGCTTATCGTATAGGAGAATGCAGCCTGTGCGTGTCCGCCTTCCCTTTTACAAGCCTTCATTGCTCTTTCCATATTTCTTGGGTCGTTCAGCGCATCAAAAATGCGGATTATATCTATGCCGTTAGCAATTGATTTTTGAACGAAATAATCGACCACATCATCGGCATAATGCTTATATCCTAACAGGTTCTGAGCCCTTAACAACATCTGAAGCTTAGTATTTTTAGCTTTTTCTCTGATTCTTCTGAGCCTGTCCCACGGATCCTCATTTAAAAACCTGACACAGGCATCAAAGGTTGCTCCGCCCCAGCATTCCATAGATTGGTATCCTACAGTGTCCATTTTCTCGACTACCGGCAGTATATCCTCTGTAGTCATTCTTGTAGCAATGAGGGACTGGTGAGCGTCTCTCAAACTGGTGTCAGTAATCTTTATTCCCATAGCTTAAAAAGCCCTCCCTCTAAATCTAGTTCAATGCCAGCATGACATCGCCGGTGTTGACCTGTTGTCCTCTGGTTACATTAACCGAAGTAACAGTGGCATCCTCAGGTGCCAGTATTTCGTTTTCCATCTTCATAGCCTCAAGAATAATCACCAGGGTACCTTTGCTTACTTTATCACCGGGGTTTACTTTTATATCCAGAATAGTACCGGGCATGGGAGCTGTAAGCTTTATCGCCCCTTCAACTCCGGACGGTGCAGGAGCTGCAGGTTTTTCCGCTGGCGCGGGAGAGGCAGCAGGTGCAGCAGCTTGTGCGGCAGTGACAGGTGCCGGTGCTGATACAGGCTGGACCGGCTTGGCAGCAGTGACACTTACAGGTGCGCCTCCTACTTCTTCCACTTCCACTTCGTAACTATTTCCATTAACATTAACAATAAATTTTCTCATTTCAGTTTCCTCCATACATGTGCTGATTTTTTATTAAAGCGGTATATTACCATGTTTTTTCGATGGTCTTGTTTCCCGTTTGCTCGCAAGCATATCCAATGCGCTTGCTATACGCTGACGGGTCGTGGCAGGTTCAATAACATCATCCACATATCCTCTTGCTGCGGCAATATATGGATTGGAAAACTTATCCCTGTACTCTTGTATCTTCTGTTTTCTGAATTCAACAGGATTCTGGGATGCAGCGATTTCCTTCTTGAATATGATATTGGCAGCTCCATCAGGCCCCATAACAGCAATTTCTGCAGTAGGCCAGGCCATTACCATATCTGCTCCCAAATGCTTGCTGTTCATCGCTATATAAGCACCGCCGTAAGCTTTTCTTACTATTATATTTATTTTAGGAACAGTTGCTTCCGAGAATGCATATAAAAGTTTTGCACCGTGACGGATTATGCCGCTATGCTCCTGAGTAACTCCAGGGAGATATCCTGGCACATCTGTAAATGTGATCAAAGGAATATTGAACGCATCACAGAAACGAATAAAGCGGGCTGCCTTATCTGACGCATCCACATCCAGAGCGCCTGCCGCCACTTTTGGCTGGTTTGCAACAATACCTGCTGTTTTGCCGCCGAAACGGGCAAAACCTACGATAATATTTTTCGCAAAGCCCTTATGGATTTCAAAGAATTCTCCATTGTCAACAGTTTTTGCAATTATCTCCATCATGTCGTAAGGTTTATTGGGATCAGCCGGAATGATTGAGTTAAGTTCTGCATCAAGCCTGTTTATATCGTCGTTTGCCAGAATCTCTTCAGGATCGCTCAAATTATTATCGGGCAAAAATGATATAAGCTTCTTGATTTGAACAAAACAATCATCTTCGGTGGGGCATTCAAAATGAGCTACACCGCTTATTGTATTATGGGCGCTTGCACCACCCAGGGCATCAAAAGTGACATCCTCACCGGTAACCGCCTTGATAACCTGCGGCCCTGTTATAAACATATGGCTTGTTTTATCAACCATAAAAACAAAGTCTGTAATTGCGGGAGAATAAACCGCACCTCCTGCGCATGGACCCAAAATCACCGAAATCTGAGGAATTACTCCTGATG
>JAAYNO010000010.1 GCA_012520855.1 Clostridiaceae bacterium
CCTTTTTTGTCGCCATTTGTCAATACATTTTTCTTGACAACCGACAACTTATAAAATAAAATAGGTATGTCGGTTGAGGGACCCGAATTCTTTCTAGGGCTGCCTTTTAATAGTAATAGAGACTATTATACAAACGATTTTTATTTAATAATTTATTTATAGGAGGAATGAAATGAAAAGAAAAAATTTATTATTGATATCATGTCTTGTTTTAGCTATGCTGCTGAGTGCTTGCGGTGCAAGCTCCGGTTCGGGAAAAATCAAAGCGATTTTCGCAGATGCAGGCTGGGACAGTATACGGTTTCATAATGCAGTTGCTTCCTTCATAGGTGATGCCGCCTACAACATCGCTGGTGAGGATATTCCCGGAACAACACCTATTACTTACAACGGTATGCTTACCGGTGATGTGGATGTTTATATGGAAGTGTGGGTGGATAATCTCCCAACCTATTACGAAGATGTTAAAGCAGGCAAGTTTAAAGAGCTCGGAATAAATTTTGATGACAATAAGCAAGGTCTATATGTTCCAAGATATGTTATTGAAGGTGATCCGGCCAGAGGGATCGAACCTATGGCCCCAGATTTAAAAAAAGTTGAGGACTTAAAAAAATACAGCCATGTATTTGCAGATCCGGACGATAAGTCGAAGGGCAGGATTTATGGTGCTATATCTGGCTGGGAAATAGATACGGTCATGCGAAAAAAGTATGAATTCTATGGCTTGGACGAACATTACAATTATTTCGATCCAGGCTCAGAAGCAGCATCAGTTGCGGCGATCTCAGCAGCATATGAAAAAGGCGAGCCGATCGTGTCATATCATTGGGATCCTACCTGGCTGACCGGAAAATTGGATCTGGTTCTTTTGGAGGATGCTCCTTATGACCCTGAATTGTATCCTTTGGGTCAGACAGAGTGCCCTTCCATGAATATTACTATTTGTGTCAGCAATGATTTTTATGAGAAAGCACCGGAATTTTGTGAGTTCCTGGGTAGATATCGTACCAGCAGTGCCCTTACTGCTGAGGCTCTCGGATATATTGAGGAAAATAATGCGTCCATGTCCGATGCCGCTAAATGGTTCTTAAAGCAGCACGATGAATTACTTACACAGTGGCTGTCAGAAGATAAAGCTGAGCTTGTTCGTGCAAGGCTTGGTAATTAGGAGAGGTGAATTACATGCCTGATTGGTTTATTGAGTTTCCCTCTGAAATCAATTTGAATATTAAAGATGCAATAGATAAGTTTATCAGGTATCTGCTTACAAATGGCGAAACCTTTTTTGAAGGGATAAAGGAAGTTCTGAAAGGCTTCCTGAACGGGATACAAGGTGTTATCAGCAGAATTCCCTGGTGGCTTCTTATCCTGATCGTTTTCATTCTTTCATGGAGAACAAGCCGTAAACTTGGAAAGGCAATTCTGTACTCAGCTTTGTTATTCTTTATTGGGGCTATGGGACTGTGGCCATTAATGAATACTACGCTCACGATTGTTATTGCCTCTGTCATAATATCAATAATGATTGGATTCCCTATGGGGATATGGGTGTCATACAGTGACAGACTGGACAGAATGATTCGGCCGGTTCTGGACACTATGCAGACGATGCCAAGTTTTGTGTATCTTATACCTGTTGCAATGCTTTTGGGATTGGGTAATGTACCTGCTGTTATTGCGACGACTACTTATGCGTTACCACCGTTGATAAGACTCACGAGTCATGGTATACGTCAGGTAGACAATGAAGTGGTTGAGGCGGCTAAGGCATTTGGCTCAACAAAATGGCAGACTTTAGTTAAGGTGCAGATCCCCCAGGCAATGCCAACTATTATGACAGGGCTCAATCAAACAATAATGATGGCAATAGCAATGGTTGTTACGTGTTCGATGATAGGGACGACTGGTCTGGGTCAGGAAGTGCTTATAAGCATTAACCGCCTTGAAACCGGAAGAGGGTTCTCGGCAGGAATATCCATAGTTATCATAGCGATTATTATTGACAGGCTTACTCAGGGAATTGTTAAGAAAGGAGAGGCAAAAATTGAGCAATAAAAAGGATATTATCTTTAAAATCAAGAACCTCTCCAAGCTATATGGAGCAAACAAAATCCCCGCTTTTGAGATGATGAAAAACGGCTCGGAGAAAAGTGACGTTGCCAGGAAATATGGTGTGACCGTGGCTGTCAACGATGTCTCATTTGAAGTGGAGAGAGGGAAGATTTTTGTTCTGATCGGTTTATCGGGCTCAGGCAAATCAACGGTTGTACGCTGCCTGAATTTATTACAGAAGCCTACATCTGGAGATATTCTATTTGAGGGTAAAAGTATTTTAAAATTAAACAAAAAAGAACTTATGGAGTTCCGCCGCTATAAGATATCCATGGTATTCCAGAGCTTTGGTCTCATGTCTCATAGGGATGTTCTTGGGAATGTGGCTTATGGCCTGGAGGTTCGTGGAGAAAAGAAAGAGATTTGTCAGACTAAAGCAATGGATATGATTGAAATGGTAGGGCTTAAAGGCTGGGAACATAAAAGAATATCTGAATTAAGCGGAGGAATGCGCCAACGAGTCGGTATCGCAAGAGCTTTGGCAAATAATCCTGATGTACTTTTGATGGATGAGCCGTTTTCCGCATTAGATCCATTAGTAAGAAGAGATATGCAGTTTGAACTGCTGTCCATTCAAAAAAAGCTAAACAAAACTGTTATATTCATTACTCATGATATCAATGAAGCGTTCAAGCTTGGAGATTTAGTAGGCATTATGAAAGACGGCAAGATAATACAAATCGACACTCCTGAGGGAATGGCCTCAAATCCAGCCGATGAATATGTTGAAAACTTCATTAACAGCGCCGACAAAGGACAGATATATTCGGTCAAGCATATTATGCAGACCCCATCCTGTCTTATTCATTCCCGTGATGGCGTGAATTATGCCCTGAAGCAAATGCGGGATCAGGGTGTTTCCAGCGCTTATGTAGTAGATGATAATCTCAGGCTTGTTGGGATCCTGCCCCTGGATAACGCCGTAAAAGTAAAGGCCGGGGAGCTGTCCTTCCAGGATGCGATAACAAAAGATGTTCTAACCACAGAGGAGGATGTATATATTTCAGACCTCCTGTCGGTCGCAGCTACGGCTAAATATCCCATAGCTGTTATTGATAAAGAGAACCACCTGAAAGGTATCGTATCAAAAGCATCAGTTTTATCGTCGCTGGTCTAATGCTCAAAGTAAGCAGCCCCACCCTTAGTGCTGGGCTACTTTATACATTGAATCTGAACAGGGTCACATCGCCGTCATGCATGACGTAATCCTTGCCCTCGGAGCGTACAAGACCTTGCTCTTTCGCGGCTGCCATGGAACCTAATCGCACCAAATCGTCATAGGCGACTACTTCAGCTCTTATAAAGCCTCTCTCGAAATCGGAATGAATTTTTCCGGCTGCCTGAGGGGCTTTTGTTCCATTTATTACTGTCCATGCCCGAACCTCCTGTTCTCCTGCAGTTAAGAAGCTGATAAGGCCAAGAAGCTTATAGCTCGCTTTAACAAGCTTGTCGAGACCCGATTCAGATAAGCCCAGCTCTTTTAAAAACAATTGCTTTTCGTCATCCTCCAGCTGAGCGATTTCTTCTTCAATCTTTGCGCATATTGTGATCACTTCTGCACCTTCTGTCGCAGCGATCTCTTTGACTTTTGCAACATAAGGATTCTGATCGATGGTCAAGATCCCATTCTCCGAGACATTTGCGCAATAAAGAACCGGTTTTCGGGTCAATAGAAAAAGCTGATCCACATACTCGATCTGCTCTGGCTCAAAGTCCATGGCTCTAACCGGCAGACCTTTATCCAGAGTTTCTTTTATGCTCTCCAGGATAGCAAGCTCTGACAAATATTTTTTATCGCCGGATTTCATCAGCTTTTTAGTTTTTTCGATCCGCTTTTCAATAGCTTCCATATCGGAAAAGACCAGCTCAAGATTTATTGTCTCAATATCTCTGACAGGGTCAACAGAGCCGTCAACATGAACAATATCGCTGTCATCAAAGCATCTTACCACATGGATTATTGCATCTACTTCCCTGATGTGGGATAAAAACTTGTTACCAAGCCCTTCTCCTCTGCTGGCCCCTCTAACCAGTCCGGCTATATCCAGAAATTCTATAGCAGTTGGGGTCACTTTTTTGGGATTATACATCCCGGCCAGAACTTCCAGTCTTTCGTCCGGAACAGCTACAATCCCAATATTCGGGTCTATGGTGCAGAAGGGGTAATTTGCGCTTTCAGCGCCTGCTTTTGTTATTGCGTTAAAAAGTGTGCTTTTCCCTACATTGGGAAGTCCTACGATCCCTAGTTTCATATAATTCTCCGTTTAAGCAAAAATAATATGGTATTAATCTGTCCGAAATATTATAGCATAAAAAGTCAGGAATACCGTCTGACTAATTTATTTATAATATCCTTTATAATATCCTCGGATATTATAGCATAAAATATCAAAATAAAGCTTTGATTTTTATTTCAGATTTTTATCCATATTTGTTCTGTGGTATAATATAGTATCAAAATCTTCGAATCGAGACATTCGGGTTGCTGGTGGATCTGGCGTCAGGCCGGTCCAACCGACCCGTTGGCTCTTTGATCAAAGGATAAAAGATGGAGGAAAAAATTAGGTTACAGAAATATATTGCCCAATGTGGTATTGCGTCAAGAAGGCATGCTGAAGAAATAATAAAAGCAGGCAGGGTCAGGGTAAATGGTGCAAAAATTACTGAAATGGGTACTCTTGTAACCGATAAGGATAAGGTAGAGGTAGACGGGAAACGAATAAAAAAAGAGAAGAGGCTTATTTATATAATGCTTAATAAGCCATCCGGATATGTTTCAACAGCTTCAGACCCTGAGGGCAGAAGAACGGTTTTAGACTTGATAGAAGGGGTGGAAGAACGAATATATCCGGTGGGAAGACTTGATTATGATACGACAGGTTTGCTGATCCTCACTAATGATGGAGATTTTGCATATAGCAGCACTCATCCCGGTAAGGAGACGAAAAAAACATATATTGCTGAAGTTTTGGGTTTGCCTTCAAATAAGACACTCAGAACCTTGAGAAAGGGCGTGATTCTTGATGGCAAGGCCACTTCTCCTGCTGATGTCGAGGTTGTTGAAATCAAGGATAAGAGCTCAGTTTTAAAAATAATCATACATGAGGGAAGAAATAGACAAGTAAAGCGAATGTGTGAGACTGTAGGTCATCCGGTTCTTAAATTAAAACGAACTGCGATAGGAAAGCTTACTCTTGGAAATCTTAAGCCAGGTGAGTGGAAATACTTATCTCAACAGGAAATCAAGCTTGTCAGGGGGAACAGAAATGGAACACAAATTAGCACAAAAAAATAGAATAAAACCCATTTTCGCCTATTTTAAAGAATCAATAAAGTTCTATGATATCGATCAGCCGTTAATAGCGCAAATAATATTTGTTATACAGTTGGCTGTAGTTTTTGGCGGGTATGTTATTGCAAGACCGTATACTGAGAAATTCTTTCTGTATTATGAACAAATATCGAATAAGTTCATGTGGCAGATCGATGCAAAAAATTATGACTTGTCTTTTTTAAACTCAGATTTGGCCATTAATATGATTAATGCTTTTTCTATCGTGATGCTCATTTATTTCGCATCAAAAGCAATAGCATATTTATTTGGCATATTCTTTGGAGCTTATTATTTTATGAGCCTTACCAGATCAGATACTACTCCGGCACAAAGATTTTCTGATATTTTATTAAAATACCCTAAGCTGATTATTTTTAATATTCTCTTTTACGCTGTTTTTGCTGTCGTAATTGTATTATTGTTTTTAGCGGCAGGGATTGCTTCCTTAATAATACCGCTGTTTATAGTTCTTTCACCGTTATTGCCATTTGCAGTTATAGCATGTGATACTTTGTTTATTTTTAAAAACCTTCTTATTATTGAGTTTGATACAGGCGTCTTTAAAAATTTTAAAAAGTCATTGGATATTACAAAAGGCTGCAAGAGAAGAATTATTGTTAACGGACTTTGGCCTGTTTGTCTGGGGCTTTTGCTCAGTTCTTTTTCGATAGGTATTAACAACCCTTTGCTGTCTTTGTTCATATTAGCCTTTTTTGAGGTGATTGTCCATTTGATAACCCAGAGACTCATAGCTTTAATGTTTATTGACGCTGCTTCCCTTGAGCGGAATGATAAGAAAGCAAAAGAGGTCAAAAACAGAGGGTAAAACTGCAATATTTATGTATATTTATTCAATTGACGCAAACTTACATAAAACACTATAATAGATTTGTTTATCACTTATATATTATAGAGAGATTTGATTCAATCAGTTTTATATTAAACCGGGGAGGATACATTGGATGATGAAATACAACGAGATAGAGAGAATTGATCCCGAGGTTGCAAAGGCCATATATTGTGAGATAGACAGACAGAATAATAAAATTGAGCTGATCGCATCTGAAAACTTTGTAAGCAAAGCCGTTTTAGAGGCTGTGGGAACCCCATTGACAAATAAATATGCAGAAGGGTACCCCAAAAAACGCTATTATGGCGGCTGCGAGCATGTTGATATTATCGAGTCCCTTGCTATCAGCCGTGCAAAAGAGCTTTTTGGAGCAGAGCATGTGAATGTACAGCCCCATTCAGGAGCCCAGGCCAATATGGCCGTATTTTATGCCGTATTGCAGCCCGGTGATGTGTTTATGGGAATGAATTTGGCTCATGGCGGACACTTAAGTCACGGTATGGCACTGAATATGTCCGGAAAATATTTTAAACCGGTTCCCTATTGTGTGAGGGAATCTGACGGAATCATTGACTATGACGCTGTAAGAAAGACTGCAAAAGAGACGAAGCCCAAATTGATGATAGCAGGTGCCAGCGCATATTCCAGAATCATAGATTTTAAAGCGTTTCGGGAGATCTGTGATGAGGTGGGAAGCTTTCTGATGGTAGACATGGCTCACATAGCCGGTTTGGTTGCCGCAGGCGTTCATCCCAGTCCGGTGCCTTATGCTGATTTTGTTACCACCACGACCCATAAGACATTAAGAGGTCCAAGAGGCGGAATGATCCTTTGCAAAGAGAAATATGCCAAAGAAATAGACCGCTCCGTATTTCCTGGCATACAGGGCGGACCTTTGATGCATGTTATTGCAGGTAAAGCAGTTTGTCTTAAAGAAGCCCTGACTCCTGAGTTTAAAGAATATCAGAAACAGGTGGTCAAAAATGCCAAAGTATTGTCAGAGGCGTTGATGGAAAAAGGTTTTGTCGTTGTTTCGGGAGGGACCGACAACCACCTTATGCTGATCGATGTGACCAAAAAGGGTATTACAGGCAAGGATGCCCAATTGATGCTCGATGAGGTCATGATAACAGTCAACAAAAACGGTATTCCGTTTGACACTCTAAGCCCGTTTGTTACAAGCGGTATTCGCATAGGAACTCCAGCAGTCACGACCCGTGGGATGAAAGAAAAAGAAATGCTGGAGATTGCTGAATTGATAGATATGGCATTAAGCGGGGGATTTGAAAGTAATAAGAAGGCAATAATAGAAAGAGTCGGTCAACTGACAGCTCGCTTTCCGTTATATAACTGAATCAAATATCCAACCGCTTAATAAGGCAGACGGTAGGTTCTAATTGGATCAGGTATTTCGATTTTGTTGAAAAGCTAAGGATTGACAAAGCGGAACCAAGTGAGTATAATATTTCATGTTGACCTTCCGGGAGCTTATTATACGCTTTAGGAGGGAAAGGTTTGAAGCTTGACATAACCTCGATTATAAAGAATAACGGCGGAACCATTGCTGTTCAGGCGCAGGATACCCTGGAGGACCTAAAGACTGGTTTAGGCGCAGTTTCCTTTAAAGGACCTGTGGAGTTTTCCGGGTCTGTTGTTAACAACAATGGAATGCTTATCCTGCAAGGCCTTGCCAAAGTTGACTATGAAACATTTTGTGACAGGTGCGGAAAAAGGATTGAAAGAGAGCTCGCCGTTAATATTGATGAGGGTATTATCGAAAAATCCAGGATCGGTGATGATATTACGGAAGACATTGATGATGACCGATTCACTTTCAGCGGTAATACACTGGAGCTTGACAGGATATTAGCTGATTATATATTGACTAATACACCTATGTCACACAAATGCCGGGAGGATTGTCCCGGATTATGCCTTGAATGCGGAGCAGAAATAGATGGGGAAAGCTGTATTTGCAGTGAAACAAATCCGGTAGATTCCCGTTTTGATGCATTAAAAGGTTTTTTTGATTAAATTGACAATACTGCAGCAGTGATGCTGATAATGCAAACACTGAACGGAGGTGTTACAAATGGCGGTACCAAAAAGTAAAGTGTCGAAGCAAAGGAAGAATAAGAGAAGGACTCATTACAAGCTTTCAGCGCCGAATCTGGTTGCATGCAAGAAGTGTCATGCACTCAAGCTTCCGCATGTGGTTTGTAAGGAATGTGGATCTTATGACGGTAAGGAAGTTGTGAAGGTTGAAGAAAGCAAGTAATAACCTCCGGAACATTCCATCGACTTTAACTTTCAGAAGTAGTAGCAGCTATAAATAGCTGCTATTGTTTTTTTATCGGGTAACCAGAGTGACGGTTCTTCTGGCAACAGATAGTAACCAGAAGAACCGTCCGAAATCACTGAAAAAGTCCGGGGTTTGTCATTCTAAATGGAGCGAAGCGGAATGAAGAATCTTAAAACCCGCATAATCAGCTAATAAGATTCTTCGCCTGGAACATACAAAGTATGTTCTTTGATCAGTAATGACATCTAAAAACGACTTTTCAGCAGTTTCGAACCGTCCCTCTGGTTTACGGAAGAGGTGTTACTTATGCGCAAAATCGAAATAACTTCCATACAGGAAAACAGCATTGCACAAGAGCTTGGCATAGAAGCCGGCGATTTTGTACTGTCAATTAACAGTCAGGAAATCCTGGATGTGTTTGATTACCGGTTTTATTGTGCAGATTCAAAGATCCTGCTCGAGATTGAAAAAAAGAACGGTGAAAGATGGCAATTGGATATTGAAAAGGACGAGATGGAGGACTTAGGGCTTGAATTTGCGAACTCTCTTCTGGACGATGAAAAATCCTGTCGTAATAAATGTGTATTTTGTTTTATAGATCAGCTTCCAAAAGGAATGAGGAAGTCACTGTATTTTAAGGATGATGATGCAAGGCTGTCTTTCCTTTTCGGCAACTATATTACCATGACGAATCTGTCGGAAGACGAAATAGACAGGATAATACGTTATCATATGTCACCCGTGAATATATCTGTCCATACCACAAACCCTGAGCTTCGAACAAGGATGCTTAATAACCGCTTTGCCGGTGATGTTCTGGAGAAAATAAGAAAATTTACGTCTGCCAATATTACAGTAAATACGCAAATCGTGGTCTGTCCCGGCTTAAATGATGGCCATGAGCTGGACAGGACTATAAAGGATCTTACCGATCTGTGCCCGCAGCTTCACAGTATTTCAGTAGTGCCCGTGGGGCTTACGCGGTATAGAGAAGGCTTACCTAAGCTGAAGCCATTTGATAAGGAGACGGCCAACAAAGTAATCGATCAGGTTGAAAAATGGCAGAATAAGCTGCTGAATAAGTATAACAGCAGAGTTGTATACCTTGCAGACGAGATATATATAATGGCGGAAAGAGACCTTCCTCCAATAGAAGCCTATGAGGATCTGCCTCAGATCGAAAACGGCGTAGGCATGGTAACATCTTTTTTATATGAGACAGAAGAAGCTTTAAAAGATTTGGAGGAGACTGATCTATATGGCATTGGTGAAAAAACCGTAAGTATTGCAACAGGCGTTTCATTTTACGACCATTTTAAAAAGATCACCTCATTGATAGAAAAAGCGGTCAAAGGGCTTAAAATAAAAGTGTATAAGGTTGAGAACACATTCTTCGGAAAGGGTGTTACAGTCACCGGCCTTCTGACAGGATGTGACCTGATCAGGGAGCTTTCGGGAAAAGCTCTGGGAGAAAAGCTGTTATTGAGCAAAAATATGTTCAAATCAGGTACGAAGGTTTTGCTGGATGATGTGTCTGCCCATGAGATTGAAGAAAAGCTCGGTGTAAAAATACAAATAGTTGACACAAACGGGCAGGCATTTATAGATGCACTTGTCCAAAAATGATGCTTTTGAAAATATTTATTAAATACGTTAACAATTTTGGATCTCTTCGAATATACTTTAGTGACAGGAGCTGGCATGGAGGTTTTGCTCATGAAGATTGTAGTGCTTAAGATGCCCGGATTCCTGGGAGGGATACTCAGGCGTTTGTTTAGGATCCGTTAGCATGGGGAGATACTATGAAATAAAAAATGTGGCAGGCTCGCCACATTTTTTATATCTGCAGTGATATTTATAATGGCTTGGTATAAACCAAGACTATATGAATAAGTTAGGCTATCGCCTAACTTATTACATTTATACAGATTTAGTTACTTTACTGGAACGCAGGCATTTAGCACAAATGTTCATTCTCTTTGAAACGCCGTCAATATTCACCTTTACCTTTCTTACGTTAGGCTTCCAGACTCTATTGCTTCTCCTGTGAGAGTGACTGACCTGTATACCAAAATGCTGACCCTTATCACATACCTCGCATTTAGCCATTTGCTACACCTCCCTGCAATCCGTATATCATGGATATATCGTTAAATATCTATTATTTACAGCAAGAAACATTTTACCACAAGTTCACACATGACTGCAACTATTTTTGCAAATTAAGATATGGTGCTGGTGTTTCACAGCAGAACCATCGTTATTCCATTGTTGTATCGCCCAAGATCCCTGTCATTCCTTATAGCTCTGCTGCTATCCAGTATCCTGATAGTATCGGCATTAAAAATCTCAAAATTTTCTCCCGGCACATATAGCTTGATAGTACCGCGTTTTTTCATTCGTTCGAGTTCTCTTCTTACAACAGTCTTCAGTATACCGCCAACCCCAGATGAGCCGTATCCATGGATCAGCTTAACCACTTTGACATTTTGTGCTTTAGCTCTTGTAAGCTCTGATTTTAGCCTTTTGATGGCCACATCGGCGGTGGGGCGTCCCTCTTCAATATTGATTACAGAGTAATCGTTATTCACTTTTGCATCAATCCTTATTATATTTGAGATTATACGTTCGATCCCTTACTTTTATCTTCTCACTTCTTACCCCTCTTGCATCCTGAAGAAGCGCAGCGACTGAAGAAACTTTCAAGATCCTTCGCTTCACGGTGTTTCACTCAGGATGACTTTGATATGTCATTCTGAAGGAGCGCAGCGACTGAAGAAACTTTTCTCCAACCTCTAACCTCTAACCTCCAACCTCCAACCTCCAACCTCCAACCTCCAACCTCCAATATATAAGGTCAGCCATAGTGATGTCAAGAGTCCTTTTAACCAGATGATTCCGACCTGATCGCCATATTGATATAGTTAGTAGTTAAAAAGCATATAAATCCCAATCACTGACATAACAATTTTGTTGATATACAATAGTTGACATCAGCTTATCGATGCTGTTATAATACTATACAATAACTGAATAGCCCTTTACAAATACAATGAAGGAGCTATTTTTCCAGCAAAAAATCTTTACAGAGAGCCGGTGGGTGGTGTAAACTGGCAGGGTTTTTGGAAAATGATCCCTCCCGAGTGGTTTTCCCGAAATCAATAGTAGGGAAAAACGGCTAGCCCCGTTACAGGCGATGGTTTGTTTGAACCTAATGAGGTCTTTATTGCGAGATAAAGATAAAAATAGGGTGGTAACGCGTAGATTTTATCCCTCGTCCCTGTTGTTATATAAAACGACGGCACGAGGGTTTTTTACATATTGAATAAACTGTCAATAATAATAGAAAAAAAGAAAAATATACGAAGGCAATAAAGAATAAGAAGGTGAAAGACGTGAAAGCTTCGGACGCAATTGTAAAGAGCTTGTTAAATGAAGGTGTGGATATGGTTTTCGGGTATCCCGGTGCAGCAGTGATAGATTTGTACGAATCCTTGAGAAAATCAAAAATCCACCACGTCTTGGTGCGCCAGGAGCAGGCTGCTGCCCATAGCGCCAGCGGTTATGCCAGAGTTTCCGGTAAGGTAGGTGTGTGTATTGCAACATCAGGTCCGGGAGCCACTAATTTAATAACAGGTATAGCAACGGCCTATATGGACTCGATCCCTCTGGCTGTGATCACAGGTCAGGTTAAATCGGCCATGATAGGACGTGATGTTTTCCAGGAAGCCGATATTACAGGCGCTACCGAATCTTTTACAAAACACAGTTATCTGGTCAAAAACGCAAATGATTTACCGATAATAATAAAAGAAGCTTTTTACATTGCTTCGACCGGAAGGCCCGGTCCGGTACTCATTGATATACCCAGCGATATCCAGGCCGCCACGCTTGATAAATATATACAGCCCGAAACTGTTGATATAAGGGGATATAAACCAACGCTGAAAGGGCATATCGGCCAAATAAAACGCGCTGTTAAGGCAATAAGTGAAAGTAAAAGGCCTTTGATCGTTGCAGGAGGCGGAGTACTGCTTACCCGCGCCCAAAATGAATTGATCAGTTTTATTAATAAAAGCGGGATCCCGGTTGTCCACACGCTGATGGGCAAGGGAGCCATACCGACTCAAAATCCTTACTATGTCGGAATGATAGGTACTCATGGATTCCCGCAGGCTAACAGAGCTATGGCCAAATCAGACTTGTTGATTTTTATCGGTGCCAGAATTGCTGACAGAGCATGGGGCGGCTTTGGTGACAAAATGCTGGAAAATGTGCGGGTCATCCATATCGATATCGATCCAGCCGAAATAGGGAAAAATCTTGGTTCCCATATTCCTGTAGTTGGTGACGCAAAGCATATACTCTCAGAAATGACATCAAAGATCGAATCTCTTGATACTAAGGATTGGGTAGAGGAGCTTAAGACCTATAAAAAGACAATTCAGCACGCTGACTCAGAATTTGTAAATCCCAGGTACGCAGTTGGATTATTATCAAGAAAGCTTGATGATGACGCAATACTGGTTGCTGATGTCGGGCAGAATCAGCTATGGGCGGCCAGAAACTTTGAAGACAAAGATGGAAGGTGCTTTTTGACCTCAGGTGGTTTAGGGACAATGGGTTATAGCCTTCCGGCAGCAGTAGGGGCCAAGTTCGCAGCTCCTGGTAGGCAAGTGGCAGCCGTAGTGGGAGACGGCGGATTTCAAATGAGTCAGCATGAGCTTGGAACTATATCGGCTAATAACCTTAAGATCGTGATCCTGCTTTTCAATAATTCCAGGCTTGGTATGGTTCGTGAACTTCAGGACAGGAATTTTGGCAGGATAACTGCTGTGGAGCTTGACAGAAACCCGGATTTCATCAGATTATGTGACGCATATGGCATCAAAGGCATCAGGGTAACAAACAATTCTGCACTTGAAGCAGCTTTTGATCTGGCCTTGAAAAACAAAGGACCATTTTTGGTGGAATGCGTGGTCGACTGCAACGAAAGTACATTATAACCAATTCTAATCTTTTATAAATGTACAGCCGCCGCAAAGGAAGGCTAAAGTCAAAAAAATGACTTGGGGAGGTTAATATGAACAGGCATGTTTTATCGGTGCTGGTTGAAAACCAATCAGGTGTACTAAGCAGGGTATCAGGTCTTTTCAGCCGCAGGGGCTACAATATTGACAGCTTGTCGGTGGGAGAGACCGAAGATCCGAAGGTCTCCCGTATGACAATAGTGGTAAAGGGTGATGATTACATCCTTGAACAAATCAAAAAGCAGCTCAACAAGCTGATCGATGTCATCAAGATCGTGGAACTGAACTCTGAACAGTCAGTATTCAGAGAGCTTGCCTTGATCAAGGTAAAAACAAGTATGGAAACCCGGGCATCAATAATTGAGATCGTCTCAATATTCAGAGCCAATATAGTTGATGTTGCCAACGACACTTTGACAGTCGAAATGACAGGTGACGAATCCAAGATCGAGGCTTTTATAAACCTTATGGATTCCTATGGAATCGTTGAAATAGTTCGTACCGGGCTGGCGGCCATAGAAAGGGGCAACCGGCAAATATTAAACCAAAAGAAGTATGAGGAGGATTAGTATTATGGCAAAGATGTATTATGAAAAGGATTGTAACCTTAATCTGCTGAGCGGAAAAACTGTTGCGGTGATTGGCTATGGAAGCCAGGGCCATGCCCACGCTCTTAACCTTAATGATTCAGGAGTTAGAGTTATCGTAGGATTGTATGAAGGCAGCAAATCATGGAAAATTGCTCAGGATGCGGGCTTAAGTGTTGCAACTGCTGCAGATGCGGCAAAACAGGCAGATATTATAATGATACTTGTTAATGATGAAAAACAACCCAAACTGTATAAAGAGAGCATCGAGCCTAACTTGAGCGCCGGCAAGAGCCTGGTTTTTGCCCATGGATTCAATATTCATTTCGGACAGATCGTCCCTCCAGCTGATGTCAATGTATTTATGGTAGCTCCCAAAGGTCCCGGTCACACGGTAAGAAGCCAATTCCAGGAGGGAAGAGGTGTTCCCTGTCTTGTCGCAGTACATCAGGATGCGACAGGAAACGCGAAAGATCTGGCTCTGGCATACGCAGCAGGAATAGGGGGAGCCAGAGCGGGAATTCTTGAAACAACATTCAAGGAAGAAACCGAAACCGATCTCTTCGGCGAGCAGGCTGTTCTCTGCGGCGGTGTATGCGAACTGATGAAGGCAGGCTTCGAAACGCTTGTTGAAGCAGGCTATCAGCCCGAAAGCGCATATTTTGAATGCCTCCATGAAATGAAACTGATTATTGACCTTGTTAACAAAGGCGGCCTTAGCTTTATGAGATATTCGATCTCAGATACAGCCGAATATGGCGATTATACTACGGGCAAGCGCATAATAACAGAAGAGACACGTAAAGAGATGAAGAAAGTGCTTAGTGAGATCCAAGACGGGACCTTTGCCCGAAACTGGATCTTGGAGAATCAGGCAAACCGTCCGTACTTCAATGCCAAGAGAAAGATGGAGCAGGAGAGCCAGATTGAAACAGTGGGCAGGGAACTTAGAAAGATGATGAGCTGGAATAATTGACCATATCCAATAAAAATCTTCGAAAGGAGGAGTCGAGTCGGCTGCTCGACGGTCAATATGTCTAACAGAGTATATATATTTGACACTACCCTGAGAGATGGTGAACAGTCTCCGGGGTGCAGCATGAATTTGCAGGAAAAAATCGAGGTAGCAAAACAACTGGAAAGACTAAAAGTAGATATAATAGAAGCGGGCTTTGCGATTTCCTCTCCTGGTGATTTTCAGTCGGTTAAAACGATTGCCGAAACAGTTAAGGATTGTACTGTGGCCAGCCTTTCAAGAGCTCTTACCCAGGATATCGACAGGTCATGGGAAGCAATTAAAAACGCTGTAAGTCCGAGGATACATGTGTTTTTAGCAACCTCTCCCATACACATGAAGTATAAACTGAGAATGTCCCCGGAGGATGTTTTGGACAGAGCGGTAAAAATGGTCGCTTATGCAAAAAAATACTGCTCCGATATCGAGTTCTCTGCAGAAGATGCGACAAGAAGCGAACCGGAATTCTTATATCGTGTTTTTGAAGCGGTGATCAATGCAGGTGCTACAGTCATCAATGTTCCTGACACGGTAGGCTATACAACGCCTGATGAATTCTATCAGCTTATAAAAAACATAAAACAGAATGTATCCAACAGTGATAAGGCAATTATCTCGGTACATTGCCATAATGATCTGGGCATGGCTGTGGCAAACACACTGGCGGCAGCAAAAGCAGGAGCTGCACAGCTTGAATGCACCATCAACGGAATAGGCGAACGGGCAGGCAATGCTGCCATGGAAGAGATAGTCATGGCTATAAAGACCAGACCCCAATTGTTTGATATGGACTTACGGGTAGACACAACGAAGATCAGCAGATCCTCAAAGCTTATCAGCAGTATAACAGGTGTTCCGGTACAGCCTAATAAGGCAATAGTCGGAGCCAATGCCTTTGCTCATGAGTCCGGAATTCACCAGCATGGAGTTTTAGCCGAAAAGAGTACATATGAAATTATGACGCCTGAATCCATAGGACTTTCCCAGAATGCCATGGTATTGGGCAAGCATTCGGGCAGACACGCCTTTGAGGACAGACTGAAGACTTTGGGTTACAACCTTTCAAAGGAAGAGCTTGATGAAACCTTCAAAAAATTCAAAATACTCGCTGACAAGAAGAAGGTCGTCCAGGATGCCGACATAGAGGTTCTGCTGCAGCATAAGGCTGTCCAGATTCCTGAGACATATAAGCTGGATCGCTTTGTAATCAATACCGGTAATACGATTACCGCCACCGCGTCGGTCCGATTAATCAAGTATAACGGTGAGGAAGAAGTGATTGAAGAGGTTTCAACAGGAGACGGACCTATAGATGCGGCATTTAAAGCGGTTGAGAAAATTGCCGGAGTTACATTTACCCTTGAGGATTATACACTGCGTTCTGTTACCGAAGGCCAGGATGCTCAGGGTGAAGCATACGTCAAGATCCGCTCAAATTCGAAGATATATACAGGTAAGGGCGTCAGTACAGACGTTTTTGAAGCAAGTGTTCTTTCCTATGTCAATGCAATAAATAAAATGATATATGAAGAGAAGCTGTTTGATCAGATTTAATGGCAAAAGTTATATTTGCGCGAGAGGGATGATAATAAATGCCGCAAAGAATTGAAATTTTTGATTCAACACTAAGAGATGGAGCCCAGGCTGAGGGCATTTCATTCTCGGTTGAAGATAAGCTTAAGATCGCAAAAGCACTTGATGAACTTGGGGTTGCGTATATCGAGGCCGGCAATCCGGGATCTAACCCCAAGGATATCGAGTTCTTTGAAAAGATGAGAACCACTACCATGAAGAATGCTAAGCTTACGGCATTTGGCAGTACCAGACGCAGGGATACAACGGTTGAAAATGATAAAAATGTTCAGTCGCTGGTGACCGCTTATACCCCTGCTGTGGCTATATTCGGCAAGACATGGGACTTTCATGTCACCGAAATCATCAAGACCACTCTGGATGAGAACCTGAAAATGGTAAAAGAGACTCTTGCCTACTTTAAAAAAATGGGCAAGGAAGTGATTTTTGACGCTGAGCATTTCTTTGATGGCTATAGCTCAAATCCCCAATACGCATTTAAGGTTTTGGAAGCAGCAGTTGAAGGCGGAGCCGATTGTTTGGTGCTGTGTGATACTAATGGAGCCTGCTTCCCAAGTACCATATTCGATTTGGTCAAGAAGGTGAAGGAAACCTTTAAAATTAAAGTGGGGATCCATACCCACAATGACTGCGGGATGGCCGTTGCCAATTCTATAATGGCTGTGGAAGCAGGAGCGGAGCATGTACAGGGTACATATATAGGCTTTGGTGAGAGATGCGGGAATGCAAACTTAAGCACCATCATTCCGAATCTGCAGCTTAAAAAAGGAATAAACTGCATTCCTGAAGAAAAGATGAGCAGCCTTACATTTACGGCAAGGAAGATAGCAGAAATTGCAAACATTTCACTAAACAAGCGTGATCCTTATGTCGGAAGCAGTGCATTTGCCCATAAGGGCGGGATGCACATCGACGGTGTATGCAAAGCCTCGGCATCCTTTGAGCATATCGATCCCGAGCTTGTAGGCAATAAGAGAAAATTCCTTATGTCCGAGGTCTCAGGCAGAAATACCATTCTGGAAAAAATCCGTGAGATAAATCCGACCATCAATAAGGAATCAAAGGAGACTCATGCTATCGTTCAAAAGCTTAAAGAGCTTGAGCATCAGGGCTACCAGTTCGAAGGAGCCGAAAGCACCTTTGAGCTTATTATAAGGAAGCAGCTTGGAAAGTATAAGCCATTCTTTGAGCTTGAAAAATTCAAGCTTATGACTGAACAACCCGATAAAGCCGGTAAATCGGCATCAGCGCTTATTAAGGTAAAGGTTGACGGGGTCTCGGAAATAACTGCTGCCGAAGGCCACGGGCCGGTCCATGCCCTTGACAAAGCTTTGAGAAAGGCGTTGGAGGTTTTCTACCCCGAGCTGTCGCATGTACACTTGACTGATTTTAAGGTACGTGTTATAGATTCAAAGTCGGCAACCGCAGCGAAGGTTAGGGTTTTAATAGAATCTACCGATGGCGAATCATCCTGGACAACAGTGGGCGTTTCGACAGACATTATTGAAGCAAGCTGGATAGCGCTTGTGGATTCTATAGAATATAAGCTTTTAAAAGAGCTTGAAAAAAAAATCAAAGTTTATATTTGACGGGAGGAATCGATATGGGGATGACGATGACGCAGAAAATTCTGGCGGCACATACGGGTCTTGAAAAGGTAGTTCCGGGCCAATTGATAGAAGCAGATCTCGATTTGGTGCTGGGAAATGACATAACCACTCCCGTCGCCGTAAATGAGTTTAACAAAACAGGACTGGACAAGGTTTTTGATAAAAGCAAGGTTGCTATAGTTCCGGATCATTTTACACCCAATAAGGATATTAAAGCTGCAGAGCAATGCAAGATGGTACGTGAATTTGCCTGCCGAATGGAAGTGGAGAATTATTTTGAGATCGGTGAGATGGGAATAGAGCACTGTCTGATCCCCGAAAAAGGACTGGCTGTCCCCGGTGATTTGATCATCGGAGCCGATTCCCACACATGTACCTACGGAGCTCTGGGAGCTTTTTCAACAGGAGTGGGCAGCACAGATATGGCTGCGGGAATGGCAACAGGCAAGTGCTGGTTCAAAGTGCCATCAGCTTTGAAGTTTGTCTTAAAGGGAAAACCGCAGGGCTGGGTATCCGGTAAGGATATCATTCTTCATATAATCGGCATGATAGGTGTTGATGGAGCCCTGTATAAGTCCATGGAATTTATGGGGGATGGGCTTATCAATCTATCCATGGATGACAGGTTCACCATGGCTAACATGGCCATTGAAGCCGGAGCAAAGAACGGTATATTCATGGTGGACGAGCGCACTATCGAGTATGTCAAGGAGCATTCGACCAAGCCTTACAAGGTTTACGAGCCCGATGAAGACGCAGTATATGATAAGGTTTATGAAATAGACTTAAGCCAGATAAGACCAACAGTGGCATTTCCCCATTTGCCCGATAATACCCGCACCATTGACGAGGTTGGAGATGTTGCTATTGACCAGGTTGTTATAGGCTCATGCACCAACGGGCGTATAGAGGATCTAAGGGTAACTGCAAAGATCCTGAAGGGAAGAAAGGTGAAAAAGGGAGTTCGCGTATTAGTCTTTCCGGGCACACAAAACATATATCTGCAGGCTTTAAAGGAAGGGCTTGTAGAAGATATCGTTGAAGCAGGAGCGGTGTTCTCGACTCCTACCTGCGGCCCCTGCCTGGGAGGACATATGGGCATTCTTGCAAAAGGCGAGAGGGCAGTTTCTACCACTAACCGTAATTTTGTGGGAAGAATGGGGCATGTGGAGTCAGAGGTTTATCTTGCCAGCCCCGCAGTAGCAGCAGCCTCAGCCCTGACAGGCAAAATCACCGACCCGGATAAGATAAAATGAGTATAGGGGACGGTCCTTTTGACTCATTTTGAGCATAGGGGACAGTCCTTTTAGCTCATTTTGAGTATAGGGGACGGTCCTTGGTTCGTTTTGGTCGCCTGTAAAATGTCGTACCGAACAACGCGAGGGATCTTTAGGATCGCAAGTGTTCCTAGAATAACATGCAAGATACATGAAAAGGCGATAAAAAACGATTTGAAAGGAGGCTATTATGAAAGTAAGAGGAAAGGTTTTCAGATACCAGGACAATGTGGATACCGATGTGATAATCCCTGCCCGCCACCTCAATACGAGTGATCCTAACGAGCTGGCAAAACACTGTATGGAGGACATAGACAAGGACTTTATAAAGAATGTCAAGCAGGGAGATATAATTGTAGCCGGCAAAAATTTTGGCTGTGGTTCATCTCGGGAACACGCACCTATTGCCATAAAGGCAGCCGGTATATCATGTGTTATAGCAACAACCTTTGCCCGGATTTTTTTCAGAAACTCAGTAAATATAGGTTTGCCTATTCTGGAATGTGAAGAAGCGGTTAAAGGAACAGAGGCGGGAGACGAGGTTGAGGTTGACTTTGCAACGGGTACGATAAAAAACCTTACAAAGGATAAAATTTACAAAACTCAGCCCTTCCCGGAATTCATGCAGAAAATAATACAGGCCGAAGGATTGATAAATTATATAAAAGGAGGCTCCCATGAATTTTAAACTGGCTGTTATCCCGGGTGACGGAATAGGACCTGAGATCGTTGATCAGGCTATTAAGGTGCTTGACAAAATTGGTCGTAAATATGACCATAAATTTGAATACAATAAGCTTTTAGCCGGCGGCTGCGCCATAGACGCCACAGGCGGACCCTTGCCGAAAGAAACTGTTGAAGCATGCAAAAAAAGCGATGCAGTAATCCTGGGGGCTGTGGGCGGTTTGAAATGGGATACCCTTCCCGGGCATCTCAGGCCAGAAAGAGCTCTATTGGGTCTTCGGGGCGAATTAGGATTATTTGCGAACCTAAGACCTGCTGTTATTTACGATGAATTAAAGGATGCATGCCCTTTAAAACCTGAAATTATCGGTGACAGTGTCGATATTATGGTAGTCCGTGAACTGACCGGCGGCATTTATTTCGGGGAAAGAGGCCGCCGTGAAGGCAGCATGGGTCAGGAAGCCTATGATACAGAATGTTACAGTGTCCATGAGGTAGAAAGAATAGCTGGAATAGCTTTTGAGATCGCAAAGAAACGCAAATCCAGGGTCACGAACGTCGATAAGGCTAACGTTCTGGAAAGCTCGAGATTATGGCGTGAGGTCGTGACAAATGTCTCAAAGGATTATCCTGATGTCGCCCTGGAACACTTATATGTTGATAACGCAGCAATGCAGCTTATAATGAGGCCAGGACAATTTGATGTTATCGTCACAAGCAACATGTTTGGTGATATCCTGTCCGATGAAGCAAGTATGATTACAGGTTCAATAGGCATGCTGCCGTCGGCCAGCCTTGGTGAAAAAAGTTTTGGCTTATATGAGCCAATCCATGGTTCAGCCCCCGATATTGCGGGACAGGACAAGGCAAACCCTATCGCAACTATTTTATCGATCGCCATGATGCTTAGATACACTTTCAATCTTGAAGCTGAAGCCAAGAATGTGGAGGATGCAGTAAATAAGGTGCTTAAAGAAGGATTCAGGACGGGAGACATCATGAGCGAGGGAAAAACTCTTGTGGGAACTAACCTCATGGGTGATCTTATCGCAGAAAGAATATAAGTTTGAAAGGTGTGAATATAATGCGCAGTGACGCAGTAAAGACAGGCCTGGAAAGGGCACCGCACAGATCTCTGTTTAAAGCGCTGGGATTGACTGATGAAGAAATGAAACGTCCTTTGATTGGAATTGTCAGTGCAAAGAGCGAGGTAGTTCCCGGACATATGCATCTTGACAAGGTTGCAGAAGCCGTTAAAGCAGGGGTCCGCATAGCAGGGGGCACTCCAATGGAATTTCCTTCTATAGGGGTGTGTGATGGCATAGCAATGGGACACATCGGTATGCATTATTCTCTGCCTTCAAGGGAACTTATAGCCGATAGCCTTGAATCCATGGCATTAGCCCAGGGGTTTGACGGCCTGGTTTTGATACCTAACTGCGATAAAATAGTACCCGGTATGCTGATGGGAGCCGCACGCCTCAATATTCCATCCATAGTGGTTAGCGGCGGCCCGATGCTGGCAGGAAGGACAATGAGTAAAGGAATAAGCCTTACCGACATGTTCGAGGCCGTAGGGGCTGTACAGGCAGGAAAGATGGAGGAGAGCGAAATATGCTCCATAGAAAACAGTGCCTGCCCAAGCTGTGGTTCGTGTTCGGGTATGTTTACCGCAAACAGTATGAACTGTCTTACCGAAGCGATCGGGATGGCACTTCCCGGAAACGGCACCATTCCGGCTGTTTATTCGGAAAGGCTTCGCCTTGCAAAACTAACAGGAATGAAGATCATGGAGTTGGTTGAAAAGGATATCAAGCCAAGAGACATAATAACACCGAAATCTTTACACAATGCACTTTCAGTCGACATGGCCCTGGGCTGCAGCACCAACAGCATGCTTCATCTGCCCGCCATAGCTTATGAAGCGGGTGTCCACTTCGATCTGGATATGGCAAACAGCATCAGTGAAAGAACACCCAACCTGTGCAAGCTGGCTCCTGCCGGAAATCATTTTGTTGAGGATCTATATGCTGCCGGAGGGGTTTATGCCGTTATGAAGGAGCTATACAAAGCTGGTCTTTTAAACGAGGATTCTCCTACAGTTACAGGAAAGACAATAGGTGAAAACCTTTCTACTGCTGTTAATAATAATCCAAAGGTAATAAGGCCAATTGATGAGCCTTATTCCAAAACAGGCGGTATAGCCGTACTCAAAGGCAATCTTGCCCCTAACGGAAGTGTTGTGAAAAGAAGCGCCGTTGCAAAAGAAATGCTGGTTCATGAAGGACCTGCCAGAGTATTTGATTCCGAAGACGATGCAATAAAGGCTATTTTAAGCGGAAGTATCAATAAAGGTGAAGTTGTGGTTATCCGATACGAAGGACCAAGAGGCGGGCCGGGCATGCGTGAAATGCTTATGCCGACTTCTGTTCTGGCTGGAATGGGTCTGGACGCCGATGTTGCCCTTATTACAGACGGACGCTTCAGCGGAGCAACCAGAGGTGCATGTATCGGCCATGTATCGCCCGAAGCCGCAGAGGGCGGAACGATAGCTTTAGTACAGGATGGCGACATAATAGCCATTGATATGAATGCTTGTACATTGACATTAAAGGTTTCCGACAGTGAACTTGAAAATAGAAGAAAAACCTGGGTATGCCCGCAGCCAAAAATATCAACTGGATATCTTGCAAGATACGTGAAATTTGTGACATCGGCCAGCGAAGGTGCGGTACTTAAGGTATAGGAGGTATTAATTTTGAAACTGACAGGTGCTGAGATTCTGGTTGAATGTCTGCTGGAGCAGGGAGTAGACACTATATTCGGTTACCCGGGCGGTGCTGTATTAAATATTTATGATGCTCTTTACAAGTATCAGAATAAAATTCGACATATATTGACCTCCCATGAACAGGGAGCGGCCCATGCGGCTGACGGGTATGCAAGAGCCTCTGGCAAGGTGGGTGTATGCCTCGCCACATCGGGTCCTGGAGCGACAAACCTTGTAACAGGTATTGCAACAGCATATATGGATTCAATTCCGATGGTTGCTATCACGGGGAATGTTCCCCTTAACCTGCTTGGCAAGGACAGCTTCCAGGAGGTTGATATAACAGGAATAACCATGCCTATTACAAAGCATAATTTTATTGTGAAAAGCGTGGAGGATTTAGCCGAAATAGTCAGGAGAGCCTTTAAAATAGCCAGAGAAGGAAGGCCTGGACCGGTTTTGATAGATATCCCCAAGGATATAACAGCGCAAAAAACCGAATATGTAAAAAAACATATGGAGACCATTGAAAGGTCAACTGAATTCATAAGCGACAAAGCCGTGGAAAAAGCTTTGAAACTGCTTAACAGCAGCGAAAGGCCCTTAGTTTACGCGGGCGGCGGGGTATCGTCATCAGATGCTGCCGGGGAACTTTTTGAATTTGTTGAAAAACTCCATGCCCCTGTAACCTTAAGCCTTATGGGCATGGGTGCGTTTCCGGCTACTCACGGACTATTTACCGGAATGGTAGGGATGCATGGCACAAAAACATCTAATATGGCAGTTACAGAATGCGATCTTCTTGTGGCTATCGGAGCCCGCTTCAGTGACCGTGTTATCAGCAAGCTGGAGAGGTTTGCTCCGAGAGCAAAAATACTTCATATCGATGTCGATGCGGCAGAGGTAAATAAGAATATCAAAGCGGAGTGCCATATAATAGGCGATGTCAAAGCTGTATTAAAGCGTATCAATACTGGAATCGAGTCTAAAGACAGAAGCAAGTGGCTGGATTTTATAAACGATCTGAAAGAAAGATATCCTTTGCATTCAGAGAGCGATGAATTAACTCCCCAATATATTCTTGATAAAATCTATGAGCTGACCGGAGGGGATGCCATTATATCCACCGAGGTCGGTCAGCATCAGATTTGGACTGCGCAGTATTACAAATTTACAAGGCCCCGTACTATGATCACATCGGGAGGCCTTGGAACCATGGGCTTTGGCCTTGGTGCTTCGATAGGCGCTCAGATTGCCCGTCCTGACAAGAGGGTGATCAATATTGCCGGTGACGGAAGCTTCAGGATGAACTTAAACGAGCTGGCAACTGCCGTTGAATACGATCTGCCTGTTATTGTGGTTATTATGAATAACCATGCTCTGGGAATGGTGCGCCAATGGCAGAACATGTTCTATGATAAACGTTTTTCACAGACCACACTGGATAGGAGTACTGATTTTGTCAAGCTGGCAGAGGCTTTCGGCGCCTATGGATTTGATCTGACCAAAAAGGAAGATACAGAAAGCGTAATAAAAAAAGCCTTATGCTTGAACAAGACTGTTGTAATAAATTGCGAAATAAACAGAGACCTTAAGGTATGGCCAATGGTTCCTCCGGGAGCAGCCCTTGAGGAAGTTCTGGTCAGCGAATCCGACATAATCAATAACTAAATGAGTTTAGGGGACGGTCCTTCTTACTCATTTTCCCCCCAGTGAGTGAGTTTAAGGGACGGTCCTTCTTACTCATTCTCCCCAGTTTCATTCAGAGCAAAGAACCTTTTCAAAGCTACCACCGGACATCCGCCCGAATCATGAGCAATATATTACAATAAAGAGCAATTTCTTGACAAAAATAAAAAACCGAATTAGCATATTAGTATTGGGAAAAATTAAGGCTCTCAATGGGAGCTTTTTTTGTGCTAAAAAGCCGAACAGATTAAATGTTAGATTCCTTACAGGAGGTCAATTGTTTATGGGAAGACTATTCGGAACAGATGGGGTCAGAGGTGTCGCAAACACAGAGCTTACAGGAGAGTTAGCTTACCAGTTGGGGCGCGCAGGTGCTTATGTACTGGCCAGTGAAGCACAGTATAAACCCAGAATCCTTGTTGGGAAAGATACAAGAAGGTCAAGTGACATGCTCGAAAAAGCTCTTATTGCAGGCATATGCTCGGCAGGAGCAGACGCTGTTCTGGCAGGTTTTATTCCCACCCCAGCAATAGCTTATTTGGTCCGCAAATATAGCTTCGATGCTGGAGTTGTTATTTCAGCATCCCATAACCCTGCTGAGTTTAATGGCATCAAGTTCTTCAACACGCAGGGATATAAACTCTCAGATGAGCTGGAAGAAAGGATCGAAGCAATAATACTCGATAAATCAGAGGAAATACCAAGTCCTCAGGGCAAGGATGTGGGTATAACAACAGAGCTTGAAACAGCAATCGATGATTATGTTAACTTTGCAACCGGCACCATAAATTGCGATCTCAGAGGCTTAAAAATAGCTGTTGACTGTGCAAACGGCGCGATATATAAAGCGGCACCGAAGGCAATCCGTAAATTAGGGGCAGATCTACTTGTTATATGTAATGAACCTGACGGTTTAAACATCAATGCAGGCTGCGGCTCAACCCACATAGAAAATTTAATGAAGTTCACAGTTGAGAATAACTGCGACGTCGGTCTGGCTTTCGATGGCGATGCAGACAGGGTTCTGGCAGTCGATGAAAACGGTTCATTAGTTGACGGAGATAAAATGCTGTCCATAATCGGTCTTAACATGAAAAAAAATGGACAGCTAAAGCATAATACAATAGTAGCCACCGTGATGAGCAACCTTGGGTTTGATGTTATGGCACGAGAAAACGGTATAAATGTTTTGAAAACAAGTGTTGGAGACCGATATGTGCTTGAAAAAATGCTTGAGGGCGATTATATGCTGGGAGGAGAACAGTCGGGGCATATTATCATAAGAAAACATAATACTACCGGAGATGGACTTATTACGGCATTACAGCTTTTACAGGTGTTGAAAGGATCCGGGAAAAAGCTTTCTCAGCTAGCAAGTATTATGAACGTATTCCCTCAGGTACTTAAAAATGCTCATGTCAACAATAACAAGAAATATAAATATTTAGAGGATTCAATTATAGCTGAGGAATGCCGCAAGCTTGAAGAAACATTTCATGGCGAGGGCCGTGTGCTGATAAGACCGTCAGGAACCGAACCCTTGGTAAGGGTAATGATCGAAGGCCGTGATCAGGGATATATAACAAGTAAAGCGGCAGAGCTTGCCAGACTTATTGAGAAACGCTTAGGATGACTTTGACAGGGACATAGCCAGCAGAATAAAATGATACTGTGAAATGCGTTAATTACTGCCGGATAGGAGGATAGTTTTACAGGCAGTACAAAAAGCGCCAGAACCAGGATTTTCTTTGGTTGACGAGGAGAGGGAGGTTATCGAAGCTTTCGGCGGAAACCCTCCGGTGTGCCACCATCGAAAGGCATAAACAAATACTGCCGGCGACGGCAGGGACAAAAATATGCCAGGTGGATAATGCATTTCTTGAATATTCTCACTATAAACAATCATTGATATTAAGCAAGGTCAGCGGCTGCATACTTGTAGTGATCCAGTGCCTTTTAAAGGCGTCCGGTTTTCAGTGCCGTGCTTGCTTATTAGTCCTCATTAATTATTCAAAATGAAGGAGAGTTTTATCATGTGTGGAATTGTTGGGTATATAGGAAATAAAAATATCTCATCGGTACTGTTGAATGGCCTCAAAAAGCTTGAGTACAGAGGTTATGATTCAGCGGGAATAGCTATTTTGAAGAATAAAAGAATATGTGTGGTTAAAACAAAAGGACGGCTTGCTGTTCTGGAAGAAAAACTGAAAAATGAGAAACTGAATGGCTTTGCCGGCATAGGCCATACCAGATGGGCCACACATGGGGAGCCAAACGATGTAAATTCCCATCCCCATATCAGCAATAACGGAAAAATAGCTGTTGTACATAACGGAATTATTGAAAACTACATAAAACTTAAAGATTTTCTTACAGGAAAAGGCTTTGAATTTCGTTCCGAGACCGATACCGAGGTTATTGCCCATTTAATCGAGTATAACTATAAGGGAGATATACTTAAGGCTGTGATGAACACCATGAATGATGTGGAAGGGGCATATGCCCTGGGGGTCGTTTGTACCGATTATCCGGACAGATTCGTTGCCGCCAGAAAGGACAGCCCTTTAATAGTCGGCATCGGTAATAATGAGAATTTCATTGCCTCCGATATTCCAGCTATTTTAGAATACACCCGGGATATTTATATACTAGAAGATAAGGAAATCGTAAGCATTACAGCCGATGGTGCTGAAATATACAATCTATTAGGAGAAAAAGTAGACAGAGAAATATTTCACGTGGACTGGGATGTTTCATCGGCTGAAAAAGGTGGCTATGAGCATTTTATGATGAAGGAAATATGCGATGAGCCTTCGGTCATAAAAGCAACAATAAACCCAAGAATACAGAATAACAAAATCGTTTTTGAAAAATTAAATATCTCCGATGAGTTGATCAAAAACGGGAGCATGTTAGAATTTTAGACAATCTGCTAAGATGGAAAGAGCG
>JAAYNO010000011.1 GCA_012520855.1 Clostridiaceae bacterium
AAAGCGCTGCACGAAGCTTACGCAGCCGAGCAGGAAGCAGAAAAAGCACGTGCTGCCCGTGAAAAGGCAACTCAGGAAGCAGATATTCTTGTTAAGGCTGAGATCCAGAAGAGGAAGATGGAGCTTGAAGCCGAGGCTCAGGCTGAGCAGGCAAGAAGACTTGCAAAAGGTCAGGCCGATGCTATTTATTTAAAGATGGAAGCAGAGGCAAGGGGTATGCAGGAGCTTCTTATCAAGCAGGCAATGGGTTATGCGGAGATCGTTCGTGCTGCAGGCGGAGATGCGCTTAATGCGACACGCCTGATGCTTGCCGACAAGATGGAAGATCTTATGAAGGTTCAGGTTGAGGCAATCAAGGGCATCAAAATTGACAAGGTAACAGTATGGGACAGCATGGGCAACAATGAAGGCACACCTGCAACTGCCAACTTCCTTTCAGGTATGCTGAAGTCCATTCCTCCTATGAATGAAATGTTCAAAATGGCCGGTATGGAACTACCCGAATACCTGGGCAAGGAAACAAAAAAAGATGCCGGTGCTGAAACTGCAGAGGTCAAAGAAGTGCCTCTGGCTGAAGAAGTAAAGGCGTAATCGTTCAAATTCAAAAGGGCGGATCATTTCCGCCCTTTAATTTTGTCTCCTGATCTCTTCTTATTAGCCTTGCCAATTATTTTTATTGCGAAAGAATTTTACTGACTTCATTTATCAACATACCCATCACCTCAATAAAAGTTTAAGCTGACCCCTAAGGGAACAGTCAAGCGTTTTTATCGATCTTGTTTATATTAGATTTAAAGACAATCACAGGTTATTAGTTAAGTCATTAATATTCCGAACTCAGCAGAAAATCTGCAACGTGCATGGTCTTAATTCCTTTAAAATTCCCGCCTGCGAACTCATCTGTTCTTAGAACATACTTAGGGTAATTATCAGCAATGGAGAGCAATCTGCCATACTCTCGCTCTTCTGTTGCATCATGTTCTATTTTTTGAGTTATTTGCACATAGAGTTTATTTTCCTGTTTAGTTGCAACAAAATCAATTTCAAAACTGCCAATTTTACCGATATAGACATCGTATCCACGCCGCAAAAGCTCCAGGTAAACTATGTTTTCTAACATAGCCGATACACTGTCCGGAGTATAACCAAGCGTGCTGTAACGGAAGGCCGGATCACTCATATAGAACTTTTCCTGAGTTTTCAATAACTCTTTGCCTTGAATATCATATCTGGAACAGCGGTGCAGAATAAAAGCGCTCTCCAGTTTGGAAAGATAATTATACACTGTCTCATTGTCGATAGAGCGGTTTTCGCTTTTAAGATATTTTGATATTGATGAAGCAGAAAATGTCCGCCCGATATTGTCGAAAGCATATTTAACAATTCGTTCCAGTTGGTCTATCTTGCGGATTTGATTCCGCTTGACGATATCTGTGAAAATCGTGGAATTGTAAATATCTCTTACAATCAGGTATACTTCTTCCGGCGTGTACGGCTGCAAGTGGACGGCCGGAAACCCTCCAAATCGAAGATAACGTGCAAATTCACTGTAAATGCTGCTTTCCTCATGACCATATTCATTCCGGAAGGACAGGTACTCTGAAAAAGAAAGAGGAAAAATGCGAAATGTAATATATCTTCCCGTCAGATACGTAGATATTTCAGAAGACATCAAACGGGAATTGGAGCCGGTTACATAAATATCAACATCAAAATCTGTCATAAATGAGTTAATGGCTTTTTCCCATGACTTTACTTCCTGAATTTCATCCAGAAACAGATATGTCTTTTCACCGGGTATGAGCTTGGATTTTATTTCATTATACAAGAGGTTTGCTGTTTTTATTTCCTCATACTGCAAAGAATCAAAATTATAAAGCAGGATTCTTTCTTCGGGGACACCACGTTTTTTTAACTCCTCAATGATCATTTTTAATATTGTGGATTTGCCGCAGCGCCTGACACCTGCCAATATTTTTACAAAGGGAGTATTTACATATGTCATGATTTTTTCGATATACATCGGCCTTGGTATTATCATTTTGATCACTTCCTCTCGCCGATAGTATACCATAAAATAATATATTTTAAAATAGTTTTGCGGATATAACCCGAAAAAATTTTTACTTCTCTTTAGATTCCCAAACCTTTTGCCTTTACTTCCATTGTTTCTTTAATTAGCTGAGCTAAATCATTAGGTAAAAACTCTTTCAGCTTTTCAAGTTGCCAGCTTCTTTCGTTTTCATATGGTTTACTTGCTAGTTTCAGTGCTTTTTGTGCATATAAAGCAGCTCCCATACAATGGTCAGCCATATGAGCAGTCGCTGCCCCATGGCCAATCGCCCGAGCTATTAAGCGTAATATTGGGTCTTCTAATGTTCTTGCGAAAGCATGTACAATCCTTGATGCATTTATTGCATCACCAGTTGAACACTTACCATCCTTCCAATCATTTGCTGCTTTAATTGCTTCCTCTAATGGTTTATCCAGTTCTTAATAATACATGGGTAAAACTCTACTAAAGCAAGCAATTGCCCATTCCATCATTTTTCTATGATTTTGAACTGCTAATTCACCACCACGGTGAACAGCCACAAATCTTTTATCCCTCATAGCATAGCCACCTCTAAACAGCACATATATATCCTACTCAATATATACCAAGATATCTCAATTTTTTGCTTGTAGTATTAATAAAAATAAAGGTAACATTTAATATTTATATTTACATGGGTAAGTATGGGGTATAGAATAGAGTAAATGATTTATCACGTTAACGTGATAAAGTGGTAAAGTGACGAGTGAGAAGTGGTGAAAGACATGAAAAGATGGAACATATATACACCGGAAGGCGTTCAGGATATACTTTTTGAATCATGCAGGCAAAAGAGGCTTCTGGAGGATAAAATCAGAAAAACATTCAGGCTTTATGGGTACAGGGAAATTGAGACTCCTACAATAGAGTTCTATGATGTTTTCAGCGAAAACGGCCTTATTAAGCAAGAGAGCATGTATAAATTCTGCGACTCGAAAGGTCGTCTTTTGGCATTGAGACCGGATTTTACTGTGCCTGTTGCCCGTATTGCAGCGACAAAGCTTAAGGATGAGGTTTTCCCAATAAAATGCTGCTATATAGGCAATACCTTCAGCTTCGACGAGTTGGGCGGCGGAAGGCAGAATGAGTTTACTCAGGCCGGTTGTGAGCTATTGGGCATAAATTCTCCCGAAGCAGATGCCGAGATAATCGCCATGGCTATTGAAGCCTTAAAGGCGACCGGAATAGACGAATTCCAGATTGATATAGGGCAGGTTGGCTTTTTCAAGGGATTGATGGAGGAATCGGGCCTTGATGGAAATGAAATCGAAGAGGTCCGTGAGTTTATTGACCAGAAGAATCTGGTAGGCGTTGAGCAGGTAATGGACAGACATAAGGTAAAGAGCGAGCTTAAGAAAATAATACTTGATTTGCCCAGACTCTTTGGTTCAAAGGATATTCTCCAAAAGATAAACTATGGTGACATAGGCAAAGGTGCCGCAAATGCCCTTGTAAATATAAAAGAGGTATTGGAAATACTTGAAGATCGCAACCTGGCCGGGTATGTGTCCATAGACCTGGGAATGGTGCAGAGCATGAACTATTATACAGGCATTGTTTTCAGGGGTTATACCCACGGAGTAGGGTTTCCCGTTTTAAGCGGAGGGCGTTATGACAGGCTTGTGACCTTGTTTGGCAGGGATCTGGAAGCCACAGGCTTTTCTCTGGGAGTAAATATGGTTTTAATGGCACTGGAAAGACAGAAAAAATTGATTCCTGAAAAGCAGGAGGGTGTTCTAATAACTTATGACGATAGGGCCAGAAGACTTGCCGGGGATTATTGCAGGGAGCTTATAGCCCAGGGTATTCCCGCCGAGTTGGATATATTGAAGGAAGGAACTGGGAAAAGCAGGGAATATGCTGTATCCAAAGGATTCAGCAGGATCGTTCACATTAATGCAGATGGTACGAAAAAGGAGATAATGCTATGAGATATATAACGATTGCCTTGTCAAAAGGCCGTCTTACAGAACTCAGCATCGATTTTCTGGAAGGAGCGGGAATTGATTGCTCAGAGCTTAAAGATAATTCGAGAAAGCTTATACTCACCGATGAAAAAAACAAGATCAGGTTCTTTCTTGCAAAGCCTGCAGACGTACCAGTATATGTTGAGTACGGAGCCGCCGATATAGGAATTGTGGGCAAAGATACCCTTCTTGAAGAGGGAAGGGATCTTTATGAAGTGCTGGATCTGGGATTTGCAAAATGCAGGATGTGTGTGGCCGGTCCTAAAGAGCTTGAAGGGAAGATGGAGTTGGTGTCAATCACCCGTGTGGCCACAAAATACCCTGAGGTCGCTCGCTTGTATTTCAGGCATAAAAGAAGGGAATCGGTAGAGATAATCAAGCTCAGCGGTTCGGTCGAACTGGCGCCGCTTGTTGGACTTTCGGAAGTCATCGTGGACTTGGTCGAGACGGGGCGCACTCTGAAAGAAAACGGTCTTACGGTTCTGGACACAATTTGCGATGTCAGTGCCAGAATGGTCGTAAACAGGGTGAGCATGAAAATGGAAAACCATCGCATCACAAAGCTGATTGAGGATATAAGAAGACAGCTCTAAGAGCGGTTGAAAATGAGGGATCATATGAAAATATATGAATATGGTAAAGACGATTTGAACCGACTTTACGATTTATTAAAGCAAAGAAGCCTTGAAGGGCAAAGAAACGTAGATGATGTTGTTTCCAAAATCCTGCAGGATGTTGTTGATCGCGGGGATGAAGCGTTATTTGAACATACCGAAAAATTTGACGGTGTAAAGCTAAATTCAATTGAAATAACAGAAAAAGAAATGGACGAAGCATTGGAAGCAGTCGATGATAACCTTCTTGAAGTAATCCAAAGAGCTTCTGAAAACATCAGGATATACCATGAAAAACAGCGTGAAAATTCGTGGTTTATTACTAAGGAGAACGGTATCGTCCTGGGGCAGAAGATAACACCACTCAAAAGGGTCGGGGTATATGCCCCTGCCGGAAGTGCGCCTCTGCCTTCTACAGTCCTTATGGATGTCATACCCGCTAAAATAGCAGGGGTAGAAGAAATAATCCTGTGTTCGCCTCCCGGAAAAGACGGTAAGATGAACCCTCTTGTTTTAGCTTGCGCGAGGCTTGCCGGGGTTGACCGCGCCTTTAAGTTAGGGGGAGCCCAGGCAGTTGCGGCAATGGCATATGGTACCCAGTCGGTTCCGAAGGTCGATAAAATAGTGGGACCGGGCAATATTTATGTAGCAACAGCCAAGAAGCAGGTTTTTGGCGTGTGCGGAATCGATATGATAGCTGGCCCGAGCGAAATACTGGTTATTGCCGACGAGACTGCAGACCCTGCCTATGTGGCTGCCGATCTTCTTTCACAGGCCGAGCACGACAGGCTTGCGTCATCCATTCTGGTCACGACCTCAAAAGAGACAGCATATATCGTTGCGGAGGAAGTTAAAATACAGCTAAATAAGCTTGAAAGAAAAGAAATCGCATCAAAATCGATCGAGGGATATGGAGCGATCATAATTGCTAATAATATGGAGGAAGCAATAGAAATAGCAAATACCATTGCTCCCGAGCATCTCGAAGTGTGCACCATCGATCCCTTCTCCCTTCTTGATGATATTAAAAACGCCGGAGCAATCTTTTTAGGAAATTACTCGCCGGAGCCTTTGGGAGATTATTATGCAGGACCGAACCACACCCTTCCGACATCGGGTACAGCAAGGTTTTTCTCGCCTCTGGGAGTTTATGATTTTGTAAAACGCCAGAGTGTTATTTCATACAGCAAAAAGGCTTTTGACCTGGCTGCGGCTGATGTGTCGGCTTTTGCTGATGCCGAGGGGTTAACCGCTCATCGAAATGCGGTCCGCATAAGGACTGAAGTGAAAGGCAGAGACTGAGCTGATTTTTGGTTGAAGCTCCGGGAGGCTTATACCGTAGAATTACATTTAAATTGGAGGGCAAGACGTGAGCCGTTTTTATAATGAAAACACAAAAAGGCTGGTTCCCTATGTGGCAGGCGAACAGCCTCAGAACATGGATCTAATAAAGCTTAACACCAATGAAAATCCGTATCGGCCTTCACCTTTGATTGAAGAAAGGATAAAGAATTTTGACCTTTATAAGCTGCGCCTTTATCCCAACGGCGAAGGGGAGGTTGTGAAGAAAGCCGCTTCCAAGTATTATAAAATCCCGCAAGAGAAGGTTTTTGCAGGAAACGGTTCTGACGAAATACTGGGTTTTCTATTCAAGGCCTTTTTTGACGGGAGTACTAAAATAGGATTCCCTGATATAACCTACAGCTTCTATCCGGTGTACTGCTCTCTTTTTGATATACCTTATATACAGGTGCCTGTAAAAGACGATTTTTCTATCGACTTTGGCGATTATCCCGAAGACCTTAAGGGCATTATTTTTGCCAATCCCAACGCTCCCACCGGGCTTTTTATTGAGCCTTCTGTTATAGAAGAGCTTGCAAAAAACCGCCCCGATACTCTCATAGTTGTCGATGAAGCATATGTAGACTTTGGCGGTGAGTCATGCATACCCCTTATATCAAGGTATGACAATATAATTGTGGTTCAAACCCTTTCCAAATCACGGTCTTTAGCAGGCCAGAGGGTGGGGCTGGCCTTTGGATGCAAGGAACTGATCGATGGGCTGGTCAAGGTAAAAAATTCGTTTAATTCGTACCCGCTGGACGCCATAGCCCAGGTTGCGGCAGAGGCTGCATTTGAAGACGTCGAGTATTTTAAAATCACAAGGGACAAAATAATAAACACCAGGGAAAAGATAAGAAGAAAGCTGCTTGAGGCAGGAATCGAAGTCACAGACTCAAAAGCCAATTTTTTGTTTGTAAGGATTCCCGGAATATCGGGACCGGAAGCTCAATTGAAGCTTCGTGAAAACGGCGTGCTTGTAAGGAATTTTAATAGCGGAAGAATATCAGACTGGCTGCGTATAACAATAGGTACCGACGAGGATATGGAAAAAGTGGCTGACATAATAAAAAAGGTAATGGAAGAAAGTTCTATATGATATAATTATGTCAGCCTGAGTGAAGCAAAGAATCGTATTAACTGTGCTGGTTTTAAGATTCTTCGGTCGCTATGCTCCTTCAGAATGACATGGTAATTCGCTTCGAAGCATTTTACATGTGTCATCCTGAACGAAACGTAGTGTAGTGAAGGATCTTACTCAATGACTATATGGACCTGATAATTTGCAGCATATTGAAGTTTAGGAAGGGAATGGTTAATAAAATGAGGATGGCCGATTTAACCAGAAAAACGAAGGAAACTGAGATTTTCCTGAAATTGAATCTGGATGGGCAGGGAGAGAACTCGATTTCCACCGGATTAGGGTTTTTGGATCATATGCTGTGTCTTTTTTCGGGACACGGACGCTTTGACCTTGATCTTTCCTGCAATGGAGATCTTTTTGTTGATGGGCATCATACTGCCGAGGATATTGGAATAGTGCTTGGAAAAGCAATTAATGAAGCACTTGGAAAGCGCGAATCAATCAAGAGATTTGGAACAAGCTTTGTTCCTATGGATGAAGCCCTGGCGCTTGTAAGCCTTGATTTATCCAACAGGCCGTATCTCCATTTCGAAGTTCCCTTTTCCACCGTAAAAATTGGAGAGATGGAAACCGAAATGTTTGAGGAGTTTTTCCGTGCCATTTCGGTAAACGCGGGCATGACATTACATATAAAGCTTATACACGGCAAAAACAATCATCATATAATCGAGGCTGTTTTTAAGGCCTTTGCAAGGGCACTAAGGCAAGCAGTCACCATAGACCCGTCCATTAAAGGGGTTCTGTCTACAAAAGGCTCTTTATAGGGATCAAAGTTTAAAACGTATGATATAGCGGAGGATATTTTATGCTCATTAAGGATACTAATTTTATTGATTTGCCTGTATTTATAAAAGGAAAAGTGCGGGATGTTTATGAAGTCGGGAAAGATATGCTCCTGATGGTCGTCACCGACAGGATATCTGCCTTTGACGTTGTATTTGACGATCTGATCCCGGACAAAGGCTGTGTTTTAAACGGCATATCCGAGTTCTGGTTTGACTTTTGCAGAGACATTATCGGAAACCATGTGGTAACGACCGATGTTTCGGAATATCCCATGGGGCTGTCAAGGTTCAAAGAAGAACTAAAAGGCAGATCGATGCTTGTTAAAAGGGTAAAGATGGTCGAGGCTGAATGTATTGTAAGAGGTTATCTTGAAGGTTCAGGGCTCAAGGACTATAAGGCAACCGGGGGAATAAGCGGAATAAAGCTGCCTGCAGGATTAAGACAGGCCGACAGGCTTCCCGAGCCAATTTTCACGCCATCCACAAAAGCAAAGGAAGGCCATGATATAAATGTAAGCTATGAATATCTTGTGGAGCAAATAGGTGCAGATTTAGCTTCTCAGCTTAAGGAAAAGACTATTGCCCTTTATAAGAAGGCAAGCGAATATGCACAAAGCAGGGGAATAATTCTTGCAGATACAAAGTTTGAGTTTGGTATTTTAGATGGCAGACTTGTAGTAGCCGATGAGATGTTCACCCCTGACTCGTCAAGGTTCTGGGAACTTTCAGACTATGAGCCGGGCCGTGCACAAAAGAGCTTTGACAAGCAATATTTAAGAGAGTATCTGGAGACACTTGATTGGGATAAACGCCCACCTGCCCCGAAGCTTCCTGCCGAGGTCATCGAAAAAACCCGGGCAAAATATATCGAAGCTTATGAGAGAATCACCGGAAAGAAGTATACTGTATGATTACAGTCATAGACTATGATGCGGGGAACTTAAGAAGTGTTGTTAAAGCGTTTGAAAAAGCCGGAGCTAAGTGTATAGCCACTGATGATGAAAAAACTATCTTAAATAGCGCGGCTGTTGTCCTTCCCGGAGTCGGAGCCTTTTCGGATTGTATGGAAAGCCTTGAAGAAAAGGGAATGGATAAGGTTGTACGAAAGATTATCGGCATGGGAAAGCCTTTTCTGGGCATTTGCCTTGGTTTCCAATTGCTGTTTTCCGAAAGTGAGGAGCACGAAGAAGGTTCACCTAACGTAAAAGGCCTGGGTATTTTTGAAGGCAGAGTAAGAAAATTTCCGGGCGGCACAGGATTAAAAATACCCCATATGGGCTGGAACAGCCTTAAGTTATTAAAACCATGCCCCTTGTTTGAGGAGTTACCACGAAGCATTATAGCCGATGAGGTCTGCCATAATAGAAACTATCAAAAGCAGAATGAAACATACCTGTATTTCGTTCACTCATACTATGTGGAAGCAGCCGATAAAGCTATTGTTTCGGCCAGGTGTTCATATGGTCTGGAGTTTGACGCGGCTATTTCAAAGGACAATATATTTGCAACTCAATTTCATCCTGAAAAGAGTGGCAAGGCAGGAGCAGCAATTATTAAGAATTTTCTGAAGGTGGTGTATGAAACATGATAGTATTTCCGGCAATCGATATCATAAAGGGCAAATGTGTACGGCTGGCACAAGGACAATATGATAAGATAACTATTTTTTCTGATGATCCTGTCAATATGGCTCTTCAGTTTCAAAAAGCAGGGGCTGAATATCTGCATGTAGTGGATCTGGATGGGGCCAGGGGCGAAAGCAACAATAGAGAAATAATAAGCAATATAGCAAAATCGCTGGATATTCCAGTCCAAACAGGCGGTGGCATAAGGACCATGGCTGACATCGATGAGGTTTTGAACCTGGGCTTGGCTCGTGTAATACTGGGTACTTCTGCTGTTAAAAATCCCGATCTGGTGGCTGAGGCCATTAAAAAATACGGTGATAAGATAATAGTCGGGATCGACGCTAAAGACGGGTATGTCGCCATTGAGGGCTGGGAAAAGACCAGCAGCTTTAAAGCCCTTGAATTTGCAGCAAAAATGGAAGCCCTGGGAGTCAGCACGATCATTTATACAGATATAAACACCGACGGTATGTTGGCCGGACCGAATATGTACGCTATGAAAGAGATGGTCAATGAGGTCAGTATGGATGTTATTGCCTCAGGCGGAGTAGCATCATTAAAAGATATACGTAAACTCAAGGAAACGGGTGTGGCAGGCGTGATCGTGGGAAAAGCCATTTATACCGGCGACGTGGACCTGAAACAGGCGCTGCAGATAGCAGAATGAGTAAAGGGGACGGTCCTCTTGACTCATTTTGGGAATGAGTAATAGGGACGGTCCTCTTGACTCATTTTGAGTAATGGGGACACACCGCTGTCTCGCGGGTCAGGCTTTCCGCGGAATGTCCCCATTACTCATAGACTATTGTCATTCTGAGCGAGGCGAAGAATCTTAGACCTGCATTGATTACGAAAAAAGATCCTTCGATCGTTGGCGATTTTAAGCCGCCTGCTTCCAAATCCTCGTAGCCCAGCACTAAGGATGGGTTACAGACGAAAAGAGGTAGAATATATGCTTACAAAAAGAATAATTCCCTGCCTTGATGTCCTTGGAGGCAGGGTCGTCAAAGGGATCCAATTTGTAAATTTGATTGACGCGGGAGATCCGGTACAATGCGCGGCGGCATATGATAAAGCCGGAGCAGACGAGCTTGTTTTCCTGGATATTACGGCTTCTTCAGACTCAAGGGATATTATGCTGGATGTGGTTAGTCGTGTAGCCGAGCATGTCTTCATACCTTTTACAGTCGGAGGCGGGGTAAGAACCGTGGAGGATTTTCGTCGGATACTTCTTGCCGGAGCAGATAAAATAGGAGTAAATTCGGCAGCATTAAAAAGACCTGAACTTATAACAGAAGCAGCCATGCGTTTCGGCTCCCAATGTGTGGTCGCGGCAATCGATGCAAAAAAACGGGTTGACGGTTCGGGCTGGGACGTATATCTTAACGGCGGCCGTGTCAATACAGGCAGGGACGCTGTAGAATGGGCTCATGAGGCTGAAAAACGCGGAGCGGGTGAGATTTTGCTTACCAGCATGGATCGCGACGGCACAAAGGCAGGATATGATATTGAGCTCACAAAAGCCGTGTCGGAAGCTGTGGGGATACCGGTCATAGCTTCGGGAGGAGCGGGAAAGCCGGAGCACTTCAAGGATGCGATCATCGAAGGAAAAGCCGATGCTGTGCTTGCTGCATCGCTATTCCACTTTGGAGAAATGAAAATACCTGACCTGAAGAATTACTTAAAAAGTCAGGGAATCAATGTTAGATTATGATCCAATTGATCCTCGATAATTAGTTTTCATAGCTAGATAATAAATTGACAAAAAAATAACAATTATGATAGTATTGAAATAACATTGATCAAACAAAACACAGTAAGGCAGGTAATATATATGGTTGAGGAAAAGAAAATCTCAATGGCGGTCATCAGAAGGCTACCCAGATATTTTCGTTATCTTTCCGATCTCATTAAACTTGACATTAAGCGCATTTCATCAAAAGAACTAAGCGAGAGGATGCATATCACTGCATCGCAGATACGTCAGGACTTAAATTGCTTCGGCGGCTTCGGACAGCAGGGCTATGGTTATAATGTGGAATATCTTTATGATGAAATCAGCAAGATCCTGGGCACCAATAAAAGATTTTCCTGCATTATTGTGGGTGCCGGGAACATGGGAAATGCACTGGCGAATTATGAGAATTTTGCCAGAAGGGGTTTTGACATAATAGCTATTTTCGATGTAAAGAAAGAAAAGGTCGGCACAGTAATCAACAATATTAAGGTTATGCATATGGATATACTTCCTGAATTTATAAAAACTCATCATGTTGATATTGCGATGCTGACTGTTCCAAATAACAAAATAAACGAAGTAGCTACACAAGTAACCGAATTGGGAATAAAGGGTATATGGAATTTCTCGCCTACCGATTTGAGACTTGACAATGGTACGATAGTGGAAAATGTACACTTAAGTGACAGCCTGATGGTATTAGGGTATAGATTAAAAGAAAGCAGAGAAAACCATAATCATTAATAAGTGCTTATTTTGTTCAGGAATAAGTATAAAAAAGTGGTGCATAAGCCCACTTTTTTGTTTATCCACCGAAGTTTAATGATATGGGCAATGTTAAACATATTTTTAAGTTCGGCAACATATCAATGGATTTATTGTAAATATTATTCTATACTAATACTAAAATTCAAT
>JAAYNO010000070.1 GCA_012520855.1 Clostridiaceae bacterium
AAGATCCAGCACAATTCCTCACTAACACGTCAGGTAGATGATTTAAGGGCTTTATCGCAAGAGAAAGCGATCGTTTTATATCAGGGAGTTTTGGAAAAGAAAAATATTCATGATATTCTTCTTCATGAGGATGAGAGGATCAACGAGGTCTGCGGTGGTATACTGGCAACTGTTTCCACAGGCGAGCTGGGACCAGGCATGGCTGTTTCTGAAGTTGAGACTCTTATTGCTTCGATCCTGGAAAAGGAAAAGGCCGTAACAGATCTGTTTAGTTCCTTAATAGCTCCCACAGTTACCGATGCCAACGAGGAAGCATTAAAATCATCGGTTCAGGAAGCTATGTCATTGTGGGAAATATCTATAATCGATATTGCCGTAAAGAATGATGAAAATTCAGTTTCTATGAGCGAAGCCATTGAAAGGCTTGAAGCGGATATCAAAAAGCAGGGTGATTTTGCCGGAGATATCAAAAGCAATGCTCATGCTGTTCTTGAAAACGCAGCAAGTCTGAATACAGCCATGTCTGAGCTTGTTTTACTTACAGATGGTTACATACAGGAAAACCAAAACGCAATAGATACCCTTGCTTTACTTCTTCAGGATGCAGTGTTGGCAGAGGAATTGCCTGCGGTAGATCCCGAAGTGATCCCTGTATATGATTTTGCACAGCAGAAGGATAATATCAAAAAGGCTTCCGATTCCCTTATTTCGGATATTGATAATGTAAAAGCCCTGCAGGAAGGCTTGATAGCCGATATTGAAGTCCTTGAAAATGAAATTGGTGATATAGGAACAACTGAAATTGAAAATATATTGGCTCAAAAATCTGTTTTATTCAAAGCGGGCTCACTTGCACAGGAAATAAGGGTCCAAACGGCAATAAGCGCAATTACCCGTGACCAATCTCTTTTAGGAAATTTAATCAGCGTCAAAATACCGGAACTAAGAGCTATCCTTGAAAGCACCGATGAATCAATTGGGTATGACATTGCCGGTCTGGATAATGCTTTTGGCTCACTTGATACAATAATGTCCAATCTTAAAGCTCTTGCTTCGGATAAAAAGGCCGAAGGACTTAGCGAAATCAATGAGGTAAGAGCCGGACTGGTTCCGATGTATGAGACTCTGAACCAAAAACTGCAGGCCAATTTTGATGAGAACATGATCCAGTCAAGAAAAATAGAGGAATATATTTTACCTGCAGTAATAATACTGTCAGTAGTTTCAATACTCTTTGGAATACTCATTGCGTTTATAGTAAGCAGTTCAATTATAAAACCCATTAAGCAGATGACCGGTCAATTGAAAAAAGTAGAAAAAGGAGATTTCAAATCCAGAATCAATTCTCCCATGGCTTCGGAGTTTTCTCAAATGGCCAAAAGCGTCAATATAGTGCTTGAAACCCGGGAGCAAATCCTTAATGATACCTTAGCTGTCAGTGAATACATAGGTAAAATGCGCACTGAGCTCTTAGGCAGCTTCATACAAAACAAGGATTTATTAAAGAATATGGCTGCTGGAATGCAGGAACTGCTGGACCAGTTTAAACCAAGCCCTGTTGAAATAGCTGATGAAATAGAGATTGAATCGGTAGAAATGGATGCTGCCGTGACCCAGGAAGCAATGGATGTTACCGAAAAGAGCAAACAAGCCGCCCAGGAAGCAAAGGATGCCATATTGAAGGCTTCAGAAACTGTAAAGGATATCGCACAGCAGATAGAACAGCTTGAAGGCTATTCGGGCAGGATCGAGGAAATAACAAATACGATAACCCAAATTGCCAAGAGAACCAACCTGCTAGCGCTGAATGCAGCGATTGAAGCCGCGAAAGCCGGTGATCAGGGAAGGGGTTTTGCCGTACTGGCCGATGAAATAAGGAAGCTGGCCGATGCCAGCGGTAATGCCGCGAAGGGTATTAAAAAACAGCTTAGCGAAATTCAGGAGAGGATCCAGTGGACCGTCCAGAACATGGATGAAGGTGTAAGCGGTGTTGAGCAGGGTGCCAGAAGCATCGCCGATGTCCATAGGTCAATTGAGGATATAACCGACAGGGTGCGCCAGGTTGTAGGAACTCTGGATGATTACGCTCAGAAGAGCAACAAGCAGCTTATGGCCAACCAGAAGCTGATGGAAACGATAGGAAACATAAACAAGAATACCGACAAGCTGTACGAAGCAGGTCACAACATCGATCTTAAGCTTGAGGATTCGAAAAAGACCATATCTGAAATGGAAAAAATCGAGGCAATGCTCGATTCGACCTACTCAAGACTAAACGACATCCTTACCAGGTATAAAGGAAAATGAGTATAGGGGACGGTCCTTATTACTCATTTTTTCGTTATCTATATGTCATTATTGACTCACACTGTCATTACTATGAAAAAGTCTGCCTCACATTTACTATTGAGTTATAATAAATCGGTAAAACTCGTACTATATATGACCTTACTGCGAGATAGGTGCATTAGGATTTTATAGGAGTTCTATTTATGGATGTAAAATGGAAAATACCTGTTATTATTGCAGTGATTATTTTGCTTTTGGCAACATTGATTATAATACTGGTACTATTACATAATAATAGAAATAAAGGCTGGGATGAACTAGTGGAAACAAAGGAATATAAGCTTTCTGAACCTGTGAAAAAAGGGGATATGTCACTTGAAGAAGCCATTTCAAACAGGCGGTCAATTCGCACTTACAGCGAAGGGAAGATAGGGGAAAGGGATTTATCCCAGTTATTGTGGGCTGCGCAGGGCATCACTGATGAAGCGGAAGGGCTGAGAACAGCACCGTCAGCCGGAGCATTATATCCCCTGGAAATACACGTGGCAATAGCGGCAGTCGAAGGCTTGGAAGCAGGATTGTATAAATATGATCCTTCGGGTCACAGTTTGCTGCTTAAGAAAAATGGAGATATAAGAGAGGATATTTACAACGCAGCTCTGAGACAGGACAGCATAAAAGACGCCGCGGCAGTCATCATATACTGTGCCGTATTCGAGAGGACGGCTGCCCGCTATAAAGACAGGGCTGCGCAATATGTATATATCGAAACAGGACATTCAGCGCAAAACGTATATCTACAGGCAGAAGCGCTCAATCTGGGAACAGTGGCGATAGGAGCTTTTGACGACGAAGGGATCAAAGAAGTTCTTGATTTGCCGAAAGGTGAAGAACCTGTTTACCTGATGCCAATAGGTAAGAAGCCTTAAAACATAGATCGAATTGCCATACGGGCGGGTGAAAAAACCCGCCTGTTTGCTTAAATAACATTTTTCGTACTGAATAAGAGCATACATGTACTGTTTTTTTATTAAATAAACTTATAAAATATGAGATTACAATGGCATGCAATTTTTTTGATAATTATAAAGGAGGGGCCTTGGTATGGTGGGGATGACTAAAAACACTAATAAACGGATTCTGCTGATATTGGCTTTGATCTTTACACTTTTTTTCACCGGATGCAGTAGGATTTCAGGGGAAAAAACTGATAAAGAAGCAAGGAAATCCGGAATTGCAGTAGATGGCAAGTTGCAGCCAATTGAGTTAGCGGAAGCATTCATAGATGAAATTGCAAAATTTATTCAGTTAGGCGAGGAATACAAAAAGATGGGCATGCGAATACAGAGCAAGTATGCCTATGGATATACTGCAGCAACTATTTCTTCCATGCGACTTTGTGTGGACACGCTCCTGTACATAAGCGGAGAGGGTGCAACCCTTGATGAAGTCATTGGTTCGCGGCTGGATGACTGGGATGAGATCGCGGCTTATAATTATGCTTCGCCTTATCCCTGGGTTTTCGAAGGACTGACTTTACACGCGCAGGATAAACTGGAAGAGGCAAAGAAATGCTATCAAAATGCAGCCCTCAACCCGGAATACGATATTGAAAGCGGGGATGACATTGTATACGTATTGGCAAGCTTAAATACTGAAGAGCTGGATCAATTGAAGCTGAAACTGATAGATCTGGAAGATAAGATTTTCGAGACAGGGATTGCCGAACCCAGCAGTTGCCCGCGCGATGAGTATTGTTTCAGTGATATATATTTGACAGCGCTGGGACAGGAAAAACTGAAGGAAAGCGGCGGGGATTTTTCGAGTGCAGTCGTTTATTTCGAAGCAGCTTTAGAAGTTAACCCTTTTAACGGAGATAATTTTGTATCCTGCGCATACGCGGCGCTGCAAGCAGGCGATATGGACAAGACAATTTATTATGTTAATGAAGGCCTCTGGGCCGATCCCGAGCATGAAGGCCTGAATTTAATGGCTGATTTATTGAATGAAAGGAGGCCATAAGTATGAAATCCAATAAGATGATACGTCTGGTTTGCCTTGTTTTGCTTGTATCGTTACTGCTCAGTTCAACCGTAATATTTCAGTCACGTGCCGTATTTCCCCCGGGCTTCGATAGTTCACGCATAAGAATGGAAAACAAAATAGGCCATAAGGTGGTTCTAGAGTTTGACCAGATCAAGCTCTACGGCAGCCTGACCAGGCAGACTCCTATGTCTGATGAAGAGCTTAAAAAGCTTATAGAGGAAACTATGAAAGAACTGGGGATCGAGAGCCTTGAAAAACTCAACGAAGCAGTGGAGAAGGCTAAGCAATGGGACGAAATTACCGAGGAAGAGATAAGCCAATTTTTAGAGGATTTAGCTAAGGCTGTAAGAGTACATCCCGGTGGCGACAAAGTTGGAGACGCAATTGAGGTGCTTGATAAATTAAGAACAAATATATTAGATGGCTCAGAAGCAGGAGGAGAGTTGGGAGCTGATATGTTAAAGGATTTCATCATAAAACTATTAGTGAAGGAAATGAATAAAAGGTTAAATGAATCAGATTTTCTGATGCCCAATGACCTGCTTTTGCAAGAATACCTTGAAAACTATGACAAGCTGAAAAATGCCAAAAGTGGGCTTGAATACAGTTTGCACCTTTTAGAGTTTTTGAATTTATTAATAGAAAAATATATGCAGGATCAGCAAAAATGGAAGGACCGTGTTGAGGCATCCCTGGCTAAGGCTTTACTGGATCAGTTTTACGAGGAGCTTCAGAAAAAAATAGATAAGGCGAAAAACGAAAACAGAGATAAGGGCAAATGGGTCATTGAATTTGACAAATCCATCGCCCAGCGGCATAATTTTTCATTTTTTGGTGTAGGAGGGAATAATCAGACCTGGGAACTGATGATGAGGCTGGAACAGACAGAGTCTACCGGCGATTTTTCGTTTGAAAGCGAAAATGTGGCCGGAACCTCCGCAGGCACATACAAAGGAGAATATACTCTAACGACTGACAGCGACCTTACATTCTTTGCCGCATCTCCGGGAGAAAGTATAATGAATATCGGTATTCACGGCGAAAACATGAAGTGGCTGGTGAACGTTGCAAAAATGGCGCATCCGAACAATGATTATTATGCGGAACCAGTTTCACAGGGAACCGCCAGAAACATTCGTACTTTAAAGGGTTCGTGTTCAGCCTATGTACTCGAATCCGGAGAAATTCAGTTAAATATAGAGCATGGCAGGGAAGAAATCAAAAATAAATTTGAGAACTTAAAAATCGTAATCAATGAAGTAGCACATAACGGATTAAACGGTGAATTCCTGTATCAAGAGGCTATTGACGCTGAGATCAAGGCCATACCGGATGAAAAGAAGGTTTATATAGAGTATGAGAAATATGGCTATTTTGTGAAGGGTAATCCGAAGTATGACTGGGGTGCGTCGATAGCTAACCTTGCAGAGGGCCGCGGAATAGCTGTTATGTTCAATGATTTGGAAGGAGAACCGGGTTATTATGACTGGGATGAATCAGAGATCTGGAAGCCCTGGGACGAGTCGATAAAAACCATGCGCATCGTAAACTAGACACTATTAGACACGGTAGACACGGGTAGATACAGGGACAGTTCCAGCACAGTCCACTGTACCCGTGTCTATCTTATTCCGTGCTCTTATTGTCATTCTGAGCGAAGCGAAGAATCTTACTTATCGTCTTATGATATAATAAATCATAATACTGCGTCGCATACTAAGGAGACCTATGGTAAAGAAAAAACAGACAATCGAACTTGAAATAACGGGCATGACCCACGAAGGTATGGGAGTAGGGAGATATAACGGATTTGCTATATTCGTCCAGGGAGCGATCGATGGTGAACTTGTCCGCGCTGAAATAATAAAAGTGCTGAAAAGCTATGCAGTAGCCCGAATAGCCGAATTTATAAAAACAAGCCCTCACAGGGCGCAGCCGTTTTGTCCGGTATATAAGCGGTGCGGAGGCTGTAGCCTTCAGCATATGTCTTATGAAAAAACTCTGGAATTCAAACGCCAGGTCGTAAAGGACAATCTTGAACGAATAGGCGGGCTGGCTGATATATCCGTTAACAATACCATAGGAATGGATAATCCCAAGAACTACAGAAATAAAGCCCAATATCCGGTAGGAAAAGGCAAGGAAGGGATTATTGCCGGTTTCTACGCCCGCCGCAGCCACCAGATCATTGATGTATCGATTTGCGATATCCAGCACCCCTTGAGCGACAAGGCAAAGGATATTGTTATTGAGTACATCAAAGCTTTTAATATACCCGTATATGATGAAAATACAGGAGAAGGGCTTATTCGTCATATCGTAACCAAGATAGGATTCAATACCGGAGAGGTAATGGTCATTATTGTAGCGACAAAGACCGAATTGCCCGAGAAAAATAAGCTGTTATTTAGATTGGAAAAAGATATACCGGGATTGAAAAGTGTAATTCTTAATGTTAATGACAAGCCCGGCAATGTGATATTGGGTAACCGCAATATCACATTGTTCGGGAAGGACACAATAGAAGACAAACTAGGCGGCTTGACCTTTGAAATATCTCCGCTGTCGTTTTATCAGGTCAATCCTGCTCAAACCGAAGTTCTGTACAGCAAGGCAATTGAGTTTGCAGGAATCGATGAAACCCATACTGTATACGATATTTACTGCGGGATAGGTACAATAGCCCTGTTTGCTGCAGGCAAAGCCCGCATGGTAATTGGCGTTGAGGAAGTGCCTGAAGCAGTGGAGGCAGCCAGGAAAAATGCGCTGAAGAATAATATCACTAATGCGGAATTTTATTGCGGCAAGGCTGAAACTGTTGTCCCTGATCTTTATGAAAAGGGAGAAAAAGCGGATGTGGTTTTCGTTGACCCGCCACGCAAAGGCTGCGATGAACTACTGCTAAAAACTATGGTGGATATGGCCCCTTCCCGCATAGTTTATGTCTCATGCAATCCCTCCACCCTTGCCCGCGATCTGAAGTATCTATGCGGCAAAGGCTTCAAAGTACAGAAAGTCCAACCCGTAGACATGTTCCCTTGGACTGAACATGTGGAGTGTGTAGTATTGATGTCAAGGGTGGGAAAATAGGTACTAATCGAAATATTGATAAATAGTAGGTTTCCAGACATTGAG
>JAAYNO010000071.1 GCA_012520855.1 Clostridiaceae bacterium
ATTTCTTCAGCCTCTTCCTTGGCGACATTTTCCCACTTAAGATTTCCGTTGATTAAATCCTGATGCATCTCACTAAGGCTATTTTCCAGGCTAACTGAAAACTTATGCAGACTTGCAAGGGTTTTCGCCTGTTCTTCGTTTATTTCCATGCCTAAAGTGTTTTGTTTTGCTATAGTCTTTGAAAGATCCGACACTTGGGTCAAAAATTTCTCTGTGTTCGATATAACGCCTGTCGATATCGGGAGCTGGGCCAGGGTGCCGCTTGCTGCTGAAGCCTCTCTCCATACATCGTTGAGAGTTTCGGCGGTAAGCTGGTTTGAGGAGGTCATCCTTGCTTTCATAAGCATCAGCTCCACATTCTGAACATAGCCTACCAGCTCATGAAATGCCCTGTTATAGGCATTGTCAAGCTGCCTCCTGAGCATTGTCGCCCTGTTATATTGATATGCCCCAAAAATTGTGGTGGCCAATAGTATGGCGATAATAAAGTTCTTTGTCCTGTTTCTCGCATCGCAGTCGTGAAGCTCTCTTTTTATTTTTCTTTCGTTTTCTGCCTTCTCTTCCGTATGGTTCATGTCTGAATTATTGATCATATCCCGCATATCCAGCCTTTCTTCTTTAATATTCCAACTTTACTTCCCGAAGTTATGTTTCCCTATTTTAACAATAATCTTTCTCGACCAGATCCATTTGCTGGTGGCCGTCGCCGGGTTCCAATAATATAGGCACCCGTAAGTGGGATCCCAACCGTTTAAAGCATCCTGTGCGGCTTTCACAACAGAAGATTTAGGATCGATGGGAACGTTGATCTGTCCGTCAGCAACAGCCGTGAAAGCTCCCGGCTGATAAATTACACCGGATATTGTATTCGGAAAGCTTGGAGACTTCACACGGTTAAGAATAACCGCGCCCACAGCTACCTGCCCTTCATAGGGTTCACCCCTTGCCTCACCGTTTATAGCCCTGGCTAACAACTGAACATCGCTCACTCTTCCCGCTTCCTTGCCGGAACTTTTTTGAGCAGATAAGATTATGCATGACAGAATAAGAAGCGGAAGTATAATAAAAACAAATGGCCTTATCCTATCACTTTTGGCAATAACCTTGAAATGCTTAATCATCATGCTATTGTCACCTCAAGGGATATTCTTTCAAAATTCTTCATGAATTATACAATTAATTAAATGAGTATAGGGGACGGTCCTCTCCACTCATTTTCAGCGAATGAGTATTGGGGACGGTTCTCTTTACTCATTTTCAGCATAGAAGACTGACGAATCGTTAATTCGCTGCGAGCCATGGAACTTGATTCGTCCGATTTTTTATGTAATGTTACAATATAATGGTTGCAAAGTTAAATACTATGGTATACTAGAATAAAAATACTATTTTGTTGAGGTAATACTATGCCAAGAATTCCCCGTAAAATTAGTGATTCAGGTGTATACCATATTATGGTCAGAGGTATTAACAAACAGGATATCTTTCAGGATAAAGAAGACAGAATAATCTTTCTGAAA
>JAAYNO010000072.1 GCA_012520855.1 Clostridiaceae bacterium
GTCAAAGCTGTATATCCATATGCTGATCATCAGCTCTGTTTTGTACACCTTCAGAGAAATATCCGCAAATACATGACCAAAGCTGATGCCGCAGAATTCAATAAAGAACTCGATAAAATAAAATTTGTGTTTTTTGCAAGTACTTTTTGAAAAAAGTTGCAAGTAATTTTTCCATAGTATTGCAACTCCATTTTCCACAAAGTTGCAAGTTAAAATAATACATAAATGCCAATGCAGGCTTTACTCTCATGATGTTAATTTTTTCGCCTTTTAATAAAATTGATACCAATATAGCGGTCAGCTTGTAGATAAGTCAAGAGTCGCTGCGCTTCTGCTCTTGACTTATCTACATCTGCCATGCTTTTTAAAAATCACCGAGGGGCTGAAGGGGGAAGTGATACAGATTTTTCCTCATCCCCTCTTAGTACCAGTATAGCATGGCAGACCGCCAACCTGACTTACTGCCAGGTGCCAGGAATCCACCTCGGGGCATCTGCTAAAAAGTGATACAGATTTCTTGTTTAACCTACACCCTGTCCGTTAGAAGATATAGAACGGTAAAAATCATTGATGCTGGACTCCCTTAGCCGGTTGTTCTCTCCCGGAAACAGGAGAAGATAGCAATGGTGCATAAGCCTTCCAACAAGGGCAGCAGTCATTTGCTCATCATAAAGAACATTTACCCATCGGGAAAACTCCAGGTTAGTGTTAAGTATAACGGATTTCTGCTCATGTATCTCTGATAGAAAATCAAAGAGCAATTGAGCTCCGGTGCGATCATATGGAACGTAACCAAATTCATCAAGAATAACAACTGACGCCTTATACAGCTTTTTAAGCAGCATACCCAGCGTACCGGCCTTTTTAGCTTCCGAGAGTTGATTTACCAGTGCTGCAGTACGATAGAATTTGACAGGAATTCCTCTCTGACAGGCAGCCACGCCGAGTGCAATGGATAACATAGTTTTTCCGGTGCCTGTCCTGCCGTACATTATAATATTCTTCTTTTGCTTGATGAAATCAAGGGACTTTAAGCTTTCCGGTGTAAGATCCAAAGGAAGTGTGATTTCATCGAAACGGAATCCGTCAAATGTTTTGACGCTGTAGAAGCCGGCGCAGTTAATCAATTTTGAAATACGGATCTTTTCGCGGTTTGCAAGCTCTGCAGATAATAATTTATATAAATATTCCTGATGAGATTCACCATCTGTTGTTTGGGCCATGTCAGCCAGATTACGGCTGAGCTTCAGTCTTTTACAGCAGGCTATGATTTCATTTTCCAGCATTTAATACATCACCTTTCTTCAGAAATACGTCGTAAGAGATTAGATTGGTTGTCATCTGGCCGACATTCGGTATTTCCGAACCAAGCGGCATAGGGGGCAGTTCCGGTACCTCAGCGTAAATGCGTCTGTAGAGATTCTTAAGACTATCCGCATCGGATGCGCCATAAAAGAGTGCCTGGTTAACGGTATTTAGCGCACTGTCGAAGCCTGTCCTGTCCGTAAGTTCCGCCAGAACCCTGAGGACCTTTCCGGTCTCTGTATTGGAGCAATTTTGAAGGAATCGTTTCATTTCAGCCGGCATCATATCGTAGATGCCTGAGTACTTTAACGCACGTGGACGGATGGAAAGCTGTTTAAGGTATGGCAACCATTCCATGCTCTGTTGTTTGGTGTCCCCATATAGGCGGCGATGCCTAATAATTTCACGATAATTATCATCCATAACAATTACAAGCGAGGATGTAAGCTTTAGGTTAACTACCGTATTTGCATGTTTCGGGGAGGCTGAATATTCATGTAATCCTTTATTCAAACAGAACTTGCCCCAATTATTGGTGGTAATACTTGTTTTTCCGCTTAAATCAAATTCGATTTCAGGCAAAGGATGGCAATGCTTAAGGTCTTCAGCAAATCGTTCCTCAATAGTTTCGTTATAGCGGTAATGGTCTCGGCCGGCATCCTCTTCACACAGGTCGAAAAGCTGCCGGTTATAATCAGAAAGCGAAACAAAATGCGGTATGGGGACAAGAAAATTTCGACGTTGATAACCGACTTTGTTTTCAACATTACCCTTCTCGTGCCCTTCTCCAGGATTCATAAATACAGCGTGAAAACGGTAATGTTCTCTGAATCGATCGAACCGTTCAGTGGTCTCACGGCCACCGCCTCTGATTACTTTTGTAACAATGGTTTTAGTATTGTCAAACCATATCTCATTAGGAACTGCACCAATGTGCCTGAAAATCGCATCCAGCCCTTCCGGAAGGCACTCCATGTTTTCGCCATGGAAAAGCTGTAAGTAGCCCTTATTACTGTATGGGAATGATACTTCAAGGTATTTTCCTGATACTCTTTTACCATTCTCATAAAAGTCGGCTGACCCAAAATCAACTTGTGCTTCACCTGGGCTGTGCTCTAACGGTATGAATCCATCCTTAGCACCACTAAAAAGCTCTTTGTGTTTTACAGCATAGTAGGAAGCGACTGTTCTGTATGAACAGTTGAACCCAGGGAATTCTTTCTTAAGGCGGTTGTATACCCTCATGGCCGTATGCCGTTGCTTGCGAGGTGCCTGTTTGTCCTCTACAAGCCATTTGTCAATCGTTGGCTTGTAGGGATCCGGCTTTGGGCAAAAACGCTGTTCTGAAGCCGGTCTCGAAGATGATTCATTGAAGTCGTTCATGTCAACATACTTTTGCACTGTCTTCCAGTCTAAATTTAGAGTTTTTGCTATTTGGGCAATTTTTTCGCCTTTTACAAAGAAGCGAAATCTGATATCCTTTATAGTGTCCATTGTAAGCATACTCCTTCCCCCTTGTATATAGTAGTCAGATACAAGGATATATTTTTAGGGTAATGCCTGCAATGGATTTTTGCAATACTATGGAATTTCCAATTGCAATACTATGGAATTTCAACTTGCAACTTTCGGTATTTTTATTTTACAACAAACAAACTGAGCAATGGCTTTTTAGAAGGTGGAAATAATAGACTGAAAATGATTAAAAGAATGATGTACGGAAGAGCGAGGTTACCATTATTGAGAGCAAAGGTATTATGTTATTTTTAATATACCCATATTTGCGGAAGAGCCTCCGCCACCTCGGAATATTCAAGCCCTTTTTCGGTACAAAATCGCTTTCCAATTCCTTTGCGACAACAACAATTTCGGAATACTTGTAAATATAATATTTGTCGGGATAGCGTAACCAAAGATATGTGCTTATGGAGTTAAGATTTTGA
>JAAYNO010000073.1 GCA_012520855.1 Clostridiaceae bacterium
ATTGTTTCCGCAAGTTCCTCATCAAGCTTTATCTCATCTTCTTGATAACTCGTGATAATTTGTTCTGTCAGACTTATCTCTTCCCTGTATCTGTCCTCACTTTCATATTCAGGCAGTATTGTTCTTTCTTCTTCAGGAAGCTCTTCAAATAGCCCTTCTAACCTCACATTTTCTCCGTGGATCCTTATTGAAAGTCTCTGAATTTTATTTTCCACTGATTGTACATTTTTTTCAGCAATCTTTCTGTCATCATCTAGCTTATTAATCTGTTTAGCTGACGGAATATCTATTCTTTCTCCCATTTCTTCTCTTTTTTCGATCTCGGCAAGATCTTTTCTGTAATAACGCAATACTCTTGCTGAAAGCCTGTCCATATCTTTTTTATACTCTTCTATATTCTTTCTGAGTCTATCTTCATTTGCCGTTCTGCCGCTTCTTGCCTCCTTGAGGGATTTGAATTGAACCTGCACTTCAACCAATTGAGAATCAGTTTCAACTGAATCAAAGCTGACTAATTGTTCATACTCGTTTTTATAATCATGCAGCAGATGATGTACCTGACTAATATCGTCAGACACAGATTCTTTTTTGTTTTCCAGAATTTCTATTTCATTTTTAATGTCACTAATATACTTGTATATCTCATCAAGCTGCTTCCTTTGCTGACTTAACTTTGCTCTTATCTCTTCCAGTTCGTCGGACTTCTGGATATATTTACGGAGCTTTTCCTCCTTTTCTCTGCTTTCATTTATCATTCTGCTCAATTCATCGGTCTTGTCTTTCAGAGCAGCCTTTTTAGACTTAATGACTTCTATTCTCTTATTTTTTTGAGAAACTGTCCCACTTAAGTCTTTTAAATGTTTTCTTATATTCTGTGTTCTGGCCGACACTTCCTGAACTTTTTCTTCCGTATAGTTTTCAAGAAACGCGGACACCTTCAGTAAATCACGATTGAGATCATGAATTCTGTCTTCGCTTGAGAAAATCTCATTTTTCAAATTCTCAATTTTTAGATCTATGCTTTGAATATACTGCTCAAATTGATTGCTTTCGATTATCAGACCCGAAAAGCTGCACAAGTAGAATATATCATCTTTTGCAGAATCTTTCCTGTTTCTGATTGCTTCCACGTTAATAACCGGCACCGGATAATCAGAAGCAAATTCAACCTTGATCCTGCCGCTTGTAAGCTTATCAAAAGACTTTCTATCAACGATCACCGAGTAGGGCAAATATGGCATCTCTTTCAAAGACGATGCCCTTTCGGACGGAGAAAGACGAGCAAGCCAATCATTGCCTTCCTGAGCAAACCCGCATTTTTCTCTTAACTCATTACATAATTCAATAATTTCTTCATTTGGTACATAGTACCCCCTTTCCTCAGAAAGGTTCTTTTTTTTCTTTAGCCTTCCAGCCTTGATTTCGAGTTCAAGTTTTTTAAGGCTCTCATTATGAATTATAAGTTTGAGTCCATCTTTATACTCTTCGAAAGTACGTTTTTCAAAACTCCCGGCCTTATTCAGCAGTTTGCTTAGCTGTTCTTCATAATCTTTGAGCCAATCCTCACAAAACTTTAATGCATCTTTCTTTTGAGTTCTTTCTCCTTCAAGCTTTACAATTTCCAGTTCGAGCTCCCTAAACTCTGTATCCAGGCTTCCTATGCCGGTGTATGTTTTGTCAAGGCGTGCCAGATATTCCTTTGTTTCATTTTCAGTTTTCTGAAGAATCTTGTCTGGATAGCCAACAGCATCAATCTCTCCAAGTACCCTAAGAAAGTAGTTTCGGATTTCTTCTGTTTCTTCCGCGATAACTTTTTCTTTTTTCTCAAGTTCCCCGTTCAGTGTTTTAATTTCGGATACCTTTTTTACGTTTTCTATAAGTAAATCATTCTTCTCCTTGTAAGATTCTTTAAGTTTTTCAACTAACTCTGAAAGCTTGTTGTATCGCACTTCAGCCTTTTTTATTTCATTTTCCAGAAGGTACCGGAGCCTTCCTCCAGCTTCTCTGTATTGTTCATCCAGTTCGGAACCGTCCTTTTCCAGATTCTTTAGGTCCTGTTCTGCTTCAAGGAGATTCCTTCGTGTGCGACGGTACTCCCCATACTCCTCCAAAGTTCTGGCCAGTTCATACTGCTCTTTTAAATCATTTAGTTTTTTAGTTTTGACTTCTTTTTCGGATTCCAGTTTTCCCTTTTCTGTTTCGAGAAGGCTGATCCCGTACTTTATAAGTCCCGCTTCAAGCTGCTTTTTAAGAATCCCTGCCTGTTTCTGATTGTCAACATTAATATCTATTTTTTTATTTATTTCAGTTTTACTCTCTTCCAGTTTATTGAGCATATCCCCGATGAGGTTTCTGATGCGCGATGCCTGGTGCTTACATTCCTCGTATTCTTTTATAGCTTCATAAAGAACTTCATTTCTCTTTTCAAACTCCAAATAATATTCTTTTATGCGTTCGTATTCGGACATATGATTCTTACGCCTCAAATACTCATTTAAATTCCCTCTGATTTCAATAAGTGCGTCAGCCAGCAAAAGACTTTCATTATTGTTTTTCTCGCCTTTGTTTAAGGCTTCGACATCCTCGATAATTTTTATGAACAGATTCTCTATAAGCTTTCTCGAGGTGGTATTCTGCCTGAAATATGACTCTATGTTGTTCTCTCCGCTGTTGATCCCCCTTATGATGTTCCATTCAGCCGAGATAAGGTTGTGCCCTGCAATAAAAGCCTGATATTCTGATATATATTCAAATAATCTTGCCGGCAGTCCTTTTTGATTCATCTGACTTATGAATTTTCGGATATCATCAAAACCTGCATAGATTTTATTGTTCCCTTCCTCCCTTACCAGAGGTACTTTTCTGATCCCCGCAATTCTGTCATCATTATGAAAAACACACCAGTTCATGTGATCAATATCGCCAGACTGAAGATTTTCATCTCCGTCAATCCCTGCCGTGGCTTGCTCCTGGCCGCTTTTCTTTTTCCTGGCCGAGAAACCAGTCAGTAAATATTTATATACACTTCCCTCATCCAAAATCCAATCCACAACAACATGTGATGTCCTGTCCCTTCCGCCCTGAAACAGCAGGCTTACAGGCTTTTCTCTGCGCAGATATGTCTTGGGCAGAACAGTCTGCAGAATCATTTGAAGCAGAAGTGATTTTCCGCCTCCGTTTTCAAGGTCGTAGGTGGTGTTTTTGCCTGCCAGATCCATTCTGAAATCATCATAAAACTGGGTCGCATTATTAAAATATACATTCACAAGCCTTATACTGTTTATATGGGGCATCAGTCACTAACCTCCAAACTTCTGACAAATGACAAAAGATCTTTTCTGTTTTCATTATCCTCATAGTAATTCCAGATAATAGTCCTGAACCTCTCAGTGGGATAAACTATTTTCTGTTCGGTATCAAAAATGACCAGTTTCTCACTGTGGAGGAATCTGAGAATTACCTCCACAAAGGCTATCTTGTCATTTTTCCCGCCGGAAACGCCCTCTCTCGCATCAGGCAGGCGCTGCCACACCCTGCAGATTTCGGTAAAATCAAATTGCTTTTCCTGGCTTATTTCTTCCAGATTTACCGTCTTTATCAGATTCCCAAATCTGACAGATACGGCTTCCACCAGATCACTTAGTTTTATATACGCAATAGGAGTATCAGGATAAGCTTCTTTATAAAACATTGTAATCAAAGTCATTATAATGAAATAACCTGTGAATAGCTCGCTGTTGGTAATTATATAGGGTATTTTGTCCCTGAGCTCCTCATTGGACCATCCAAAAAGTCTGCTTCCGGCCTCAGGGCATATAAAAAGCCTGTCGTTTCCCATATAAATTCTGAGTTCCAGCTTATGAGCCATGTGGTTAAGCATTTCTTCAACATCGGTACTATACCTGAACTTTTCATACAGGAGAGTATTTTTATTCCTGCTTACTTCCTCTCCCTGCAGCAGTGCTTTCAATATATCCAAAGCATCATCAAGTATCTCTGTTCCCATTAACATATTTAATCTTCTCCTGTGAACATCATATTTGTTATCTTTAAACCGGGCAGCAGCTCCAGTTCCTCGTCAGGAAAACTTGTAACCGTTATTTTCCTGATTATACAGTCAGCGTCAAGTATATTATAAGCTTTTAAGAAAACCTCTTCAATGGATTTAAGGCCCTCTTCCACGCTGCTAGAAATATTTCCGTCACCAAACCTTATTGTCCTTGTGTATTCGCCAGATTTCTTCTCTCTGTTAAGTTCAATGAGAAAACTTATAAAATCCCCATTATAAAGGATTTCATCAGTGTACTTTTCTTTAATGGAGTCACAAAAATCAGTTAAGTATATTTTTTTATCGATCTTCAAGGTCTTGAGAAGGTTTGCGGCATAAAAAACAAAACTTTCCCTGACACGGCGACTCACCCGTTTATCCAGTGTATCCCTGTCTGCATCAATTGTATTCTCAATGGTTACTTTATCTTCTTCCCAGTTCCTTGCCAGGCGCTGGGGCATAAACATTCGCATCGGATTAAAGGCCTTGGGTATTTTCGGATTCAGCAGCGGTTCAAACAGATATTTTACAGCTCCGGGGTTTTCATTTCTGGTTATCAGTTTCTCAAATTCACCCTGGAAATTGAATCTTTCTGTAAAAATAGATTTGCGCCGAAGTGCCAAAGTCTTGTCATATTCTTCAGTAAACTTTGCCGCTTCTTTAAGCAGTTCTGTATGAAGTGTCTGAGCCCAGCCTATTTCTTTTTCTATGATCTTGATAAGCGTGAATGCCCGCTCTTCTTTAGCGGTCAAACGTCCGCTGTTCATTTTTTCAACATATTCACCAAATACATCATGGACGTTTTTTATGGCTGCATCAAACAGTTCCGCTTCCTCTTCAAACTGCATGATAATGCTCTTGTGATAATCGTTGTATGCCTCTCCATGATCCAGTCTGCCGTACATCAATGATTCAAGAATTGTGAATTTTCGATCCTTTTTCTTTTGCACTTCCATATTGAGCCTTCTTACGGTTTCATAAGCAAATCCAAACGCACCCTTCTCCATCTGTTTCTGAAAAAGAAGAAGGTTGATCGTGATCTTGGTCTCATCCGGAAATTCTTTTGTTTTAAGATAGAATTCCACTCCCTGTTCGGTAATATAGTATTCAAGTGTTCCTTCTCCAGATTGCCTTATTTCAATAAACTTAACAAACTTTTCACGAAAGCTTCCTGTTTTAAAGCTAAAAGTATTCAAAACAAAATTGTGGCCGGTGTTCTGAAGTGCATCCATAATTTCGGAAGTCAGTTCGCGAATTGTCTGATTTTCAAAATCTCTTGCAAATATTATTTTTAAAGCATTTTTCAGAAAAGCCTGGATGGTTTGAAAAGCAATACCGCGGTGCTTCAGCTTTCCTTCATATATAAGATATGACAGGATTAAAAAGCACAGTTCGGGAACATACCTGAGCATTTCATTGTCAGTCTTCCTTCTTTTCATGATTTCCATAATGGGTTGGAATACTTTGATCTGCTCAAGCCTTAAGTCTATTTCTTCCATGAAATCATCAGCAAGTGATAACTCCGGATCTTTTCCGCCTGTATATTCCCTGATTATTTCCCTGGCGAGAAAATCGTCCCTGTCATTGTTAAATCCAAGTCTTCTTCCAGTCATTTGGTTTTGAACCTTTCCTTCATAATACTTGCCGATAAAGCTTCCTGGGGTATATAACAGCCGGAAGTCAGCAGATTTTTAATCTTCTCTGCTGTGGTCTTGTCAAAATCCTTGATGAAACGGATGATGTTTTTTTCATTGATACCCTGCTTCCCTGGAATCCTGGAAGGTTTTTTCTGAAAGCCTGTTTCCAATATTGCCTTGTAACCTTCAATAAAAGGCTCTATTTTATATCGGGGATATTTGTCCTTCAAAGCATAAAATATATTTATCCCTTCCGGATCAAGGTCACCAAAATAAATAAACGTATCACAATCAGGGTTTATATCATATTCATCCACAAATTTGAAACTGCTTAATATTTTTTTGCCTTCTCCATAGATTATCATATCAGGATCCAGTTTTGATGACGAGTCCATTATATGGTGCTTAAAGGACCAAAAGGTGTCCTTGTTCTCAATGATATAAATCGTTCTTGATTTCAATTCAGAAAAAACCTTCTTCTGAAAATTAAAAAAGGGTTCCGGAGTTTCATAACAAACCAGGTCCTCATACTTTAATTTCAGCCTTTTTAGTACACTTTCTCCTCGGCTTCTCTCTTTATCAGAACCTTTAAAGAATTTTTCATCACCAAAAAGCTCGTATGCCCTTTCGTTGACCGTGACTAAATCCTTATTTTCCTTTTGTCTTAAAAAAACAGATATAGCTTCTATCACAGGTTTGTCGGCAATAAAATCATCGTAATTGTCAATATAATAATCCACTGATGCAGGAGGCTCAATACTCCTGATTATTTCAGCCACAAAGGCATGATCTTTCTTTTCTGTATAAATCTTTCTGTATTTTTTGTAAAGACCGTTTATCACAGTTGGTTTAGCACCTGCAGGCCTTAAGAATCCTTCGCTGACAAGCCTGTTAATGACAGAACAGAAAACTCTCTGCCCCTGGGGGCTTTGCAGAAAAATCGGCATATCAATACTCAGCGATTCTGCAGTCGCAAGCATATTATCAAGCAGAATGAATTTCCCGTGCATGAGCTGCGTTTCTTCTTTCAGTTTTTTATATAAAATTTCTTCTGATGAATTTTTTGCTGTCATGTCTCATCTCCCGGTAATAGTAAGGCTGGTTTGGCAATGATGCCTTACTTATTAGCTTCATTATAAAATATTTCGTTATTAATTCATATCCTCGATTATGACCGTTGAACTGTTATCTACTATGTAGCTTAGCAATAGAATATCATAGTAGCTATTATAAATGTATAACATTAAGCAATTCAATATCTGCAGGTGCAAAATTTTTAAAGACTTGAGGATATCGTTCAGCTGCATAAGAGGCAAGCTTAGCGATTCTATTCATAGCTGCCCTCCTTTTGGATGTTTTATAGGAAATTCACGCCGTAGGCGCTATATATCCTATTTGCAAATTTTGCGTATGAGTTCATAAACCCAGGCAGTGACTCGCTTCGCTTCCATAAGCATCTGAGCCTTTTCCTCATCAGACAGTAATTTTGAGATTATTTGGAGTTCCTTATCTGTCACATTTACCTTGCCCAATGCTTTCAGTGCCTGAACGACAAGCGCTGTTTTATATGAAATATTAGTAATCTCATTTTTATTGTCTGTGTGTTTAAATTTCAGAGTCATTCCATCTGTTTTGTAGGTCTTATACGGTCCGTCGCTGATGTAGAGCCAGACGGCAGGTACCTGCGTAGATAGACCCAGCATGTTCAGTGCAGTGTCGCCGCATGGAACAATAGTCCAACCGTAATTTCGAGCTATCGCCTTTGCGATGTCATCGGAGCGTGGAGGAACGTTTTTGTTCAACAACACACTATATCGAGGCTTGGCATAAATGCCACGCATCACGCGCTGCAGTTCTCCGGTTTCTTCAAGCCGGTTAAGGCACATATTTATTTTAACGGCTTCTGCGATGTCAAAAAAGTCGGAAGGGATAAATACTGAACCGTCTTTCGCGCTTTGTATTCGTGCTTTTACTTGTTCCAAAATATCTGGCCGTTTCATAAGCTCGCCTCTTTTCGTTATAAATAATATATAATATTTATAACCAAAAGGCAAGGCGTCTATACGTCAAAATCTGAAATAAACCTTGCAACTGCTTAAAATAAGCGATGTTTGACAGATAATAGAAGTCATGCCAAACTAATAATAATTTATTAAGAAGGACAGATATACACCTTAAAGGTATCATTATTAATCATCTATTACTAAGAGGCAAAGGGAGATTCTACAGACCTGTGGCCAGTCCACCGAAGTTTTATCTGCTTGGCCAACATCTTTTTGTATAGTATAATTTTCCGGGAGTTTAGGTTAATAGTACAAAGTATTCCAATTCAACTCAGATTCAACTTTCCCACAACCATTGATTTCATATAGGTATAACAAAAGCCCTCGAAAACGGAATGTTTTCAAGGGCTTTTCCTGGTGATCCACCGGAGACTCGAACTCCGGACACCTTGATTAAAAGTCAAGTGCTCTACCACCTGAGCTAGTGGATCATATTTGGCTGGGATGGCAGGATTTGAACCTACGAATGCCAGAGTCAAAGTCTGGTGCCTTACCGCTTGGCGACATCCCACCATTAAAAGACGCAACATCAATTATAAAGGAGGGTTTCGTTCTTTGTCAAGCAATCTTCGCAAAAAAACTTCGTTGATAACCTTTAACCATGATCAAATTACAAAGATTTTTCAAAGATCGTTCTTTACAGAGAATAAAGCCAGCTTTCGAAGTTGGAAACCGGGAATATTCTCAGTTTCCAACCTCTATTCATCTGACTCAAATGGGGTGAATAATGGGAATCGAACCCATGACCTCCAGGGCCACAACCTGGCGCTCTAACCAACTGAGCTATACCCACCGCGCTCCAATAAAGACAATGATTATTGTATGAATATTAGCCGAATTTGTCAAGTATAAAATTTGTCAATTCATATGCCAGGCTGCTATTCATGCCAAATACCTTAAAAAAACATCTAAAAAAATGGCATGGGTTCGTTAATCTATTGCCAGCAGCGGCACTCCTTCATTAATCAATGTGATCGGATTTATATATACCGAGTTGACAGATGCTGAAAAATGCAGGTGAGGACCCGTAGAAAAGCCTGTGGAACCGACCTTTCCAATTACCTGGCCTTTTTCCACCATATCCCCCGTCTTTACATCCAATTCACTCATATGATAATACCATGTTTTCAGTCCGAATCCATGCTCTATTATTACCGTATTGCCTGTTTGTATCAAATACTCGGCAATAAGCACCCTGCCGTTGTTTGAGGCCATTACGGGAACACCTTCATCATGCCCGATATCAAGACCATTGTGGCGGTATGAGGTAGGAGATCCGTTCACATGGCGTCTTTTGCCGAAGTCATAATCCCTTACGCGTCCTCCTTCCACAGGCATTATGAAATCGCCTCTCCAGTAGGGGACATCGTCACATATGGGTCTTAATGGCTCGATCTTTTCTGCTCTTTCCTGCGCGCTTTTATCGTTCCGGGTCTCAGCTTCTATTTTAGGATCTATGGTAAGCTGCTGCACCACAAATTCTTTTTCATTTACTTTTATGGCATAGGAGTATGTTTCCTCTTTAATAATGAGCTTGATGCTATACACTTTATCATGCTTGTTATAATAGCTCACAGGCTGCAATATTACTTTTTTGTTGTCATAATCAAAAATATTGGGTTTAAAATCCAGGTCTGTTTCAATTTCCAGTTTTTCTTCAGGATCCATATACTTAACGACTATTACCAGCAATTCTCCCGGGACGGTTTCAGTTGCGGAGATAACAGGCAAAGGCGGAAAATCGGCTTTTAAATTAAAGCAGTAATTAGCCGAGCCTGAATATTCTTCTGTATTATACACTGCCTCACAGACAGCATTGTATTCGCCGTTTGCCGGAATATCCTCAGGAAGGATTATTGGAGTTTTTCCGGTAAAAACCAATTCATCATCTTTATAAAGCTTTATATTATATAATTCAGGCTGTTCATCAAAAGCCATGTGCAGCATTGAACCTTTGCCCATGCCAACAGTCTGTGTTTTTCCTGAAGAGGACACCTGGGATGCTTCTTCAGTGCCCTGGATCCTATAATCTAAATTGTCGAGGTTTATAGTAATTGCAGGTATTTTTTTACCAGCAGGTTTTTCAGAGGCGCTGGAAGGTTCTGCAGTCCCAGTTTCAGTTACAGGATTTGATGGTGACTCGGAAGGATTACCGGGGTTCTCAGATTTATCCCTACCCAGGTATAGAATCAAAGCCAAAAGAATACATAAAATAATAATTATTACGATTCTTACAACCGTAAATCTACTCTTAGTTTTATTTTGATATGATGGACCACGATAATAGGAATTCATTTACGGTAACCTCCGAATATGTACATAATCAATGATATACTTATTAATTAATTCTATCATTTTAGACTCTTAATTGGAAATTTCCCTTCTGTAAACCGTAGGAGAAAGGCCTGTCTTTTGTTTGAAGACCTTGCTGAAATACTCATGGTCATTATATCCAAGGGCATCAGCTATCTCATATGCCTTCATATTTGTGGTTGAAAGCAAAAATTTCGCTCTCTCTATTTTTACCATTGAAATGTATTCGGATAGCGGTATTCCTGTAGCCTCCTTAAATAATTCGCTTAAGTAGGCTTTGCTGATATACAGTCTTTCGGCAATATTCTTGACTGAAATATCATCCTCCACATGGAAAAGAACCTGAAGGCAGGCTTTTTGAACAGGATTATCGTCATCCTTCCAAATTATATATTTTTTATAGCCGTTTGCGAAACGGCAAAACGCTCTAAATAAAAGCGTCTACGCACTCAATTTATATTGAACTCCTCCATATTTAGGGATATAATAGAATTAACATCAAACTAAAATAAACCAA
>JAAYNO010000074.1 GCA_012520855.1 Clostridiaceae bacterium
CAGATTTTTCAAAGGGGCAAAAATCAAGGTCACCTACAGAGGCATAACATTGACACCCGAAGAGGAGGAGGCCATTAAGAGCCTTCTTGACGAAAAGAGCGGAGCTATAATCGAGGGCATTTCAAAAGATGATGAATCCAGACAAAATACATTCATTGCAAAAAAGCCCGGGAAAATACCCGTGTCCTCTCATAAATTATTTTTTTCAAGCGATGATGTCGGGCCGTGCAAATTTGTAAGGAGCACTGTAAGAAGCGGTACCCGTATTGAATTCGACGGAAGCGTCATTGTGCTGGGGGATGTCAATCCCGGCGGAGAGATCGTTGCAAGCGGCAATGTAGTTGTGCTGGGAGCTTTAAGGGGAATGGTGCACGCAGGATCAGAAGGCAATAGGGACAGCTTTATATATGCGCTCAAATTAAAGCCTACCCAGATCCGCATAGCCGAAGCTATCGCCCGGATGCCTGAGGATGGCGACGAGAATAAAATCTGCCCGGAACTGGCAAGAATAAAAGACGGAATAATAGAGGTAGAACAGCTTTAGGCATAGATCATAGTATTATTGATTCGTTGACTTTTAGTTTAAAAAAAGATATATTAGCATTAAGATACAGTATTCGGAGGAAAAGGTTTACATAAACCTTAATTTAAATTGAAGGGAGGACCTGACCCATGCCAGTGCTTTCACAAGAAATTTCCCTGAAGTTACTGAGCACGGGAAGGGCATGGGTTTAATTACATATGGGTGAGGTTATAGTTATCACGTCCGGTAAGGGCGGCGTCGGCAAAACCACGACAACAGCTAATCTCGGTACGGGAATTGCCCTGCAGGGCAAAAAGGTTGTACTGATCGATACAGATATCGGGCTGAGAAACCTTGACGTAGTTATGGGACTGGAAAATAGAATCGTGTACGATCTTGTTGATGTAATAGAAGGTTCGTGCCGTCTGAAGCAGGCACTTATCAAGGATAAAAGATTTGATGGACTTTTTTTATTGCCCGCTCCCCAGACCCGCGACAAAAACTCAGTTGCACCGCATCAAATGGTGTCGCTGTGTGAAGAATTAAAGAAGGAATATGATTATATAATCGTAGATTGCCCTGCCGGCATCGAACAAGGGTTTAAAAATGCCATTGCAGGGGCTGACAGAGCTTTTGTCATAACAACACCTGAGGTATCGGCTGTCCGTGATGCCGATAGGATCATAGGTCTTTTGGAAGCAAATGAAATCAGGGATCCTCAGCTTATAGTAAACCGTGTCCGTGCCGACATGGTAAAGCGCGGTGACATGATGTCTATTGAGGATATTATCGATATATTGGCTATAGGTCTTATAGGTGTTGTACCCGATGATGAGAACATAATTATATCAACTAACAGGGGCGAGCCCGCCGTAAATGACAACAAATCAACTGCCGGACAAGCCTATCGCAATATAACAAAGCGTATTATAGGGGAGGAAGTCCCTTTTATAAATCTTAACGGTTCTGACGGACTTCTGGCAAAAATGAAAAAGCTTTTTGGAATAAAGCCAGCATAAGGGAGGGTATGGTATATGATCGATCTATTCAAGTTTTTAAAGAAAAAAGACTCGTCCAAGGATGTTGCCAAAGAACGCCTGAAGCTGGTTCTTATTCATGACAGATCCAATGTATCGCCGCAGTTTCTTGAAATGGTAAAGAGCGAGATTATCAGAGTGATCCAGAATTATATGGAAATAGACGAAGAAACGCTGGATATACAATTAACAAAAACAAACAGTGATGACGGTGAAAGAATCGTGCCGGCACTGGTTGCCAATATTCCCATAAAGGGTATGAAAAATGCCGGCAGATAAAACTTTTGAGCTCATAAAAACGGGAGGTTACCAATGAATATTGCTCTGATTGCACATGACCAAAAAAAGGAGCTTATGGAGGCATTCTGTATTGCATACAAGTATGTTCTTTCTAAGCATAAGCTTTTTGCTACTGGCCGCACCGGAGCAATTGTTTCAGAGGCTTCTGATTTGGAGGTGTTCTCCCTTGCATACGGAAAGCTCGGTGAGCAGCAGATTATTGCCCGAATTGCTTATAACGAGATGGATCTGGTTATTTATTTCGCTGATCCGGACGAGATAAATGACAGCGGATTAATCGAGCTGTTATCTTTGTGTGATAGAAACAATATACCTATTGCAACAAACCTTGCCACCGCCGAAGTTTTGATCAATGGTCTGCAGCGCGGCGATTTCGCATGGCGCGACCTCCTAAAATGAGTATAGGGGACGGTCCTCTTTACTCATTTTTTCACTCACTTCTGCTTGATTTCATTCAGGGCTGTCTCAAAATACTAATATGTGTCATTCCGAGGCCATATAATGGCCGAAGAATCTAATAAGCCATACTTTTGAGCATAGTCCGGAAAAATATCCTTCACCAGGAACATACGAAGTATTTGATCAGAGATGACTGCCTGTTTTTAAGTCAGCTCCCGATTTGATCGTCATTTTAATCGAAGCAAAGAATCTTTCATATTGCCTTATGCTGTCCTCATATTATTAAACAGATAAAAATACGAGGAAGCATAAAAATGACTGAAATTCAGGGAGCAGAAAACAGGGACATGTATAAAAGCTACATTCAAAAACGGAGAGTGGTTCCTGAAAAAACCGGATATGATTCAGTTGAAGATTCATCAACGACCCGGGATGCTTTTGAATCGGAATCAGGGGTAAAATCAGAAAAAAGTGCCATAACCGATGTGGAGGAATTGAGCATCTTAAGAGAGAAGTATAGACCCGAAGAGGACTTTTCCGACTATGCCCGAAAAGCTGAAGAGAAAAGTGCATATACACCTCTCAGGCTGTTTACGCCAAAAGATACTCCTCAAAAAGAACCAAATATATATCGCAGATACTCATCATATAACCAGACACAATCAGCCTACAGACAAATTGCGCAAAGACAAGCAGCGCACAGCAGAGTTTTCGGTTCACAATCCAGCCGAATGCCTGTTGAGGATAACAGGACGGCTTTGCTTGCCATAAAGATAATCAAGCAAGCTCTGGCTTGCTTTGCCGTGTTGGGAATAATCGTGCTGATGCAGCAAAATGTAGGGATGGCAGATGAATTGTCCTTTGTTAAAAAGCATGTGGTCGAGAATCATATAGAACTGGACAACATAATAAATGGCGTGAAAAACATAATTGCCGAGTGCTCGCGGTTTTTCGGAGGGTCACCCTGATCAGCATAATTTTGGCATGTCTGGCTGCTATAATCATTCATGAGGGGTTCCATATGCTTGCTGCCCATATTTTCGGAGTGGCGCTTTATTCTTTCAGGCCAACTCTTGTCGGTATCAGAGCCAGGCTGAAAAACACAAGAAGCTTTAGAAGGCAGACCATTATATATTTTGCAGGCCCCTTTGGAAACTTCATTACAGCACTTTGCATATGTAACTCTGAAGGCTTTCTGAATAGTTTATTCGAAGCCAATATCGCCATAGGCCTTTTTAACCTGCTGCCCATTTACCCCCTGGATGGAGGCCAGATCTTAATTATTTTCTTATATAAATTTATGGGGGGCAGCAAAACTTTCAAGCTGGCCAAAAAATTATCTATTATTTTGAAAGTGTTCCTTTTCGCAGTGGGAATTTTACAAATTATTCTGTTTAAAAACCCAAGCTTGATTATTGCTGCGGCAATACTGCCTGGAGCAAGATTACTGGAGGAGGCTGTAAGTATTATGAAACTGGAAAATTTAATAAACAGGAAACAGAGGATTATAAAAAAAGGAGTATATTCTGCCGGAATCGTTGTGGCTATGGAAGACTTGACTATAGGAGACGTTATGCAGAAACTTGATTATGACAGGTTCCATCTGATTTATATCCTGAACAGGGATTTAGAAATAATAGGACAGATAACTGAACAGGATATTATTAAAGCATTTGAAAAATATAGCTCATCGGATAAAATAACTAATGTGTTATGATATTATATTAGTTGTATACACAAAGCGGAATATGCTAAAATCTACATATGAAAAGGAGGACCATATTATGGATATGTTTATCGAAAAAATAGTAAGAAGGCACAAAAGTGTAGTGGATGTGCTTTTGATTTTCCTTATCATCATAGGGGCTATTGGGTTGAGCTTTCTTGCTTTGATATATATACCGGGTTTATCCACCATTCTGGCGATCGGGATTTTTTATCTGGCGTATATCCTTATATCCAAGCTGAATATTGAATATGAATATGCGGTAACCAACGGAGATTTGGATATTGACAAAATAATCAACCAGCGAAAAAGAAAACGGCTGTACAGCGGAAACTGCAAGGAGTTTGAGATAGTTGCCAAGGTCAATTCCAGGCAGTACACAAGAAACATCCAGGAATGCAAAAACATCAAGGATTATTCTTCGCACTCAAAAAATGCCGAGGTTTGGTTTATAAGCCTGAGAGACGAAGGAAAGCAGACAGTCATACTTTTTGAGCCAAACCAGCAGATGATAGATAACTTCAAAATCTTCATTCCCAGAAAAGTTTTCACAGAATGAGTATAGGGGACGGTCCTCTTTACTCATTTTGAGAATTAGGGACGGCCCTCATCTTTCGCCGGTCCGGCTTCACATATTTAACTGTGTGAAGCTATTTTTAGCATCATTTTTCCAATAGTTGACCATATAAGTATAATATATAATAAGTATAGAAGCGTCGTCTCTTTTCGGGACAGCAAATATCTTGTTTCAGGGGGTCGCATGAAAGATAAAAGACTAAGCACAATTGCAGGCGCACTTGTGTTGACATTGATTGCTGCGGGAGTTCTGGCGGTTTATTTAGTGCGGACCGCACCTAACAAAAAAGTAGTTGAGCCATTTGATATTCCGGGGACAAGGCTTGTTATAGGCGGGGAACTTATAAAGGATCCCCATTCTCCCTACATACAAAACGGTCAGGTGTACCTTCCCTTTGAAACCATTAAGAAACATATCGACGAGTATATATGGTACGACGAGGCTTTGTTGAAGGTGACTGTGACAACCAGGGACAGGGTCATCCGAATGAGAACCGGAAGCCTTGATGCTCTGATCAATGAAAAGCCCATGGAGCTTAAGTTTCCGGTGGCAGAAAAAAACGGGACAATTTATCTCCCCATAGATTTCCTGCGTGAATTTTATGGTATAAGTGTATCTTATGTTGAGAGCAATGATGTCGTTATTATAGATTTCAACAATAAAGTTTACAGAACTGCCTGGCCTCTGGATGCCAAAACGTTTGTAAGAAGGGGGCCAAGCATCTATGAGCCAATTGTTAAGAAATATATCGGTCAGGGAGAAAAAGGCCTCGATATTTATCGCACCGTTGAAACGAGCCTCATAGTTTTTGATGAATCAGAGGAATGGTACCGGGTAAGAGCTAATGACGGGACTTTAGGCTATGTAAAAAAAGATGAAGTTGATATATCAGGCGCCCAGTACTCCATTGATAAAGAAGAGGAAACAGCTTCTCCTATACTGACAGAGGGTAAAATCAATTTGATCTGGGAGATGACATATTCAAAAAGCAATATTAAGCTTGGTGAAGAAACACCCGGCATAGATGTGATTTCTCCGACCTGGTTTGAAATAGTCGATAAGGCTGGCACTATAAAAAACAGAGCAACGCCCGAGTATGTGGAATATGCGCATAAAAACGGATGGCAGGTTTGGGCGTTGTTTTCCAATTCCTTCAGCGATATTGAGGGAACCAGCATAATACTTAACAACACCGACACAAGACAGGAGATTATAAGAAGCATCCTTGCCTATGCCGCATTATACAAGCTCGATGGCATAAATCTGGATTTCGAAAACATGTACAAAACAGATAAGGATGCCTATACTCAGTTTGTCAGGGAGTTTTATCCATTGGCTAAGGAACAGGGGCTTTTCGTTTCAGTCGATGTTTCGGTGCCCGACGGAAGTGATACCTGGTCTAAATGTTATGACAGGAAAGCCCTGGCCGAGAGCGTTGATTATATCTGTCTCATGACCTATGATCAGCATTGGAGCACAAGCCCAAAGGCGGGGTCAACAGCAGAATTAATATGGGTAGAGGAGAACCTACAAAAGACCTTAAACGAGGTTCCCGCAAATAAGCTGCTGCTGGGTATCCCGCTTTATACAAGACTTTGGACGGTAGATAGCGGGGAGCCGGGCTCAAAGCCGTCATCGGTAGCGCTGAATGTAGACACAGCCTGGGAGCGGGCGGGTGAAAATGAAGCGGTAGTTGTCTGGAATGATATTTCAGGACAATATCAGGCTACGTTTGAGAAGGAAGGGAAGTCTTATCACATGTGGATAGAGGATCAAAACTCTGTCAATATGAAAACCTCGCTGATACATAAGTATAATTTGGCAGGAGCCTGTGTCTGGGCTGCAAATTTCGCGGATAAGAATGTTTTCAACATTTTTGAGAGAAACCTGAAACATATAAAAAGCTACGAAGAGTGGAAAACACACTATAGTGAACCGATAATCGAGCCGATAGTAAATAAGTAAACCATTGATTAGAATTATTAGCCATGCTAAAATAAATTAATTGTTTAAACTAAATATGTGGGATTTAAAATCCAATATACTATTAATGGGAGGTACCTGCCAGGCTATTTCTGCAGGTTTATTTGTGAGAAATGCCGGGTATGGGCATTAATATGGAAAAAGTCAATGAAATACCATCCAGCCCTTTGGATGTGTTTCTTTTACCTGCTTGGGTACACAAAAAAATTTCCATAAAACTTGAAGGTTTGATTTTGGCTTTTTTGTTTGTTGGGATCTTTGATTTTGTTTTTCATAGAAATCTTATCGAAGAAGGTTTTTTCCAGGGAGATGTTGGTAATATTATTTTGAAATTCTTTTTGGGGATCGTTATTTCTATTGTGATAGGTGCGTATGATGTTATTTGCACAATGGCTCCCATATCGGGATTTGCCACGATGATAGGAAATCGAAGTGAGAAGTATGTAAACCCTAGGTTACCTGTCATATTGATGAAATCTTATGCCCTGTCCCACCTTATTTTCATTATTCCGAGCGCTCTTTTTGTTTATTCCGGAGTAGACTGGTTAACTGTTGATATGAATTCGCCTATGAAAACCAGGATGCTTTTTTCAATACTTATTGTTGTTTTGAACTTCATGCCTTATTTTCAACTGGGGATTATTTACAGAACCATAAGCATAAGAACAAGAATCCAGGTATTCGGCAAACTGATCCTCATATTGGCAATGTATTTCTGGATGCAGCTAAGCGGTGAGGCTATCGTATTTATCGGCACCCTTCTCTTCAATCTCATAAAATGAGTATAGGGGACGGTCCTTTTTACTCATTTTGAGCATAGAGGACAGGCGAAGCCGCCACGAATCAGGATTCGCTCGGCTTTTACTCATCCTCATAACCGTATTCGGTTCAATTTGCTGCCGAAAGCAGCTAAAGCAAGCTCATATTCCCTCTCCCGACAAGTAAAAAAGAAGATCTGACGTTCATTCGATATGTTTTTCAGAAGCTCAAAAGCTTTTTTAACGCGCTCTTCATCATATTGTGAAAAGGGTTCATCCAAAAACAGGGGCAGCTTTTCCCGTCCCCTTTCCATAAGGCTGACTGCTGCTAAACGCATGCTTAAGTATACCTGATCTATAGTTCCTCCGCTTAAGCGGCTTACAGGAATCAATTCCTCAGTTTCCGGGACCTCGAGATTTATTCTCAGCTTATCGTTGGTAGAGATATTGCTATACCGTCCCGAAGTAATCACCTCAACCATTCGGCTCATTTCCTTGTTGAGCTCAGGAATATAGTCCTTCTGCATTTTCAAAGCTACTTCTTTAAGGATCTGGCTTGCAAGAACCAGGCTTGAGCCCTTAAATTCAAGAGCTGCCTTTTTCTCTTTATATTGGCTTATTTCCTCAATCACACGGGAAAGCTCGCTTTCAGCCGGAGCATCTTCAGTCTTTGCTTTTAATGCGGCGATCCTTAGCTGAGCATCTTTAATACGGCCTTCCACAGATTTTATGGCATCGTCCAGGTCTGATCCCGGCAAATCTCCATCTTCTGGCTTCTGTTCAATATTCAAGTTGCTTACATAGTTATCAAAATCGGCAGGGGTAAGAAAAACTTCTCCTGCCAGCATTCCGGCTTCACGGAGTACGATCTCACACTTATCATTAATGTTATCTTTCTCGGCAAGGAGGAGCTTCTTTTTCTCTTTTGCGTTTTTAAGGCTTTCCACACCTTGCTTCAGGGATCCGAGAAACACGGTTTTTTCTGACTCCTGATCGCTTATGCCGCATTTTTTCTTAAATGAATCCCATTTTTCTTCGTATTCTTTAATTTTAGATGACAGGTTTTCTATAAGCTCTTCAATAGTTTTTATTTGCTGGAAATAGTTATTTAAGCGTTCCCTGTTATTATTCTGTGTCTCCCTGTATTTAACAAAGTCCATCATATTGGTAAATCCCGCCTCGGCTAAAGCTCTGTTAAGCTCCTCTGATGCCTCAAACGATTTTCTTGCCATACTGTTCTGTTTTGACGCATTGACAAGGTATATCGTCGCAGTTGCAAAAGCGGTCAATAAACCCAGCCCAAGGAATAACACATCGTGCTTAAGAATATAATAGCCTATCATCAACAAGGCCGAAAAAAAGCCCGCAGGTATTATAAATGGCAGCCAGCTCCGCTTGATGGCTTTACTTTGCTTAACCTCACCAGACGGACGTTCCCTCCTGACCGGACCTGTTTTCACACCCATTTTTTTCTCATTGAATTTCTCTATAGCTAAAGTTACGTCTTCGATCTTTTTATCGAATAACTCTTTGGGATCAAGGGTATTTTCAAGTTCCTCACATAGGTCATTGAGCTCTTTTAGTCTTCGCTGCTCATTTGATAAAGACTCCTTTACCCGGTCCTCTTCATAAAGAAGCTGCATCTGTTCAGGTATGGAGCTTTCATCTATATTTTCGAAGCTCTTGAGCCTGATAATGCTTCTGTTGCATTCCTTGATGCTCTCATCTTTTCTGCTGTTTTCCTCAAGAAGCTCATGAAGCTCTTTCTTTAGCATTAATAGATCATATGTTTTTCGGGCTTCTTTTTGCTCCATTAATTTAGAAAGTTCTTCATTTAATGAATTCAACAGGCTTTTTTGCTCTTTGAGAGACGAAAAAGTCTCCAGATATCTTTCGTTTAATTCTTCCAGCTCAGACTTTTCTTCTTCAAGCTCCAAAAGCTTATTGTTTATTTTATTCAAAGGACGGGTGGAGGAGGTTTTGGTGCCCACTCTCTCCAAAAGAGTCGATTCAATTGCATCGATAGCCGCTGAAAGGGATAATTCTTCGCTTCCGGTAGTGTTAAGATTGGATAGTTTTTCAATTAAATTCTTTTTCCCATCCTCATCAATAACGCTTTGAAGCTGTGAAATAAAAGCGCTGCGTTCAAAAGCCGCTTCGTCGATACCCAGATGCTCCTCCGCAAATTGGGGTCCTGTATCCTTGCTCTGGGGAAAGCTTGACGTAAGGTCATTGGCTCCGTCATCATAAATATGTACAGTCCCTTTTTCAAAGTTTCGGCCGACTCTGTAGGACTTGCCGTTATCCAGGGTATATTCAAGGATCCCGGCATATTGCTCGCTGTTCCATGGCTTAAAGTGCCTTTGCGGAGGAAGACTCCCGTCTTTTGATTTTCTGCCGCCTTTCTGGCCGTAAAGCATAGCCCGGATAAAAGCCTGAAGCGTTGTTTTTCCGGATTCATTATTTTCAAAGATAATATTAAAGCCTTCATTGGGTTCTATTCTGAGCTGATTAAATTTTCCGAAGCCCTTGATATCCAGTAACTTGATTTTCATTGTTCTTCTCCCGGTGCGACAGGTGATGATTTTCACTTTGCCGCAGTTTTATACTACTCGTTTTGCCATTCTATTCTGCCCGAATGCAGAGCCTCAAGCCCGAAATTCATTGCAAGAAGCAATCTTTCTTTCTCTTTTTCTAGCTCCATATTCTCAGGATCTTTCTTTAGTTCCTCCTCAATGCTATCTATGCGGGATTTGATCTCCCTTACGAATGCTCCCTTCAAAGAAGGATCTTTTTCTATCTCTTCAATATCAAAGTTCTTTTGAGTTTCATTATATATCTGAAAGTAGAACCAGTCTTCGGAAAAAAACTCGGTCAGAATATCTGTTTCCAAAGACAAATCGGTACGCCCTGTAAGTGTTATGCGCATTAAATCCCGGTCCGGCCTTAGTCCTTCTAAAAGCCCTAAGATCCTCATTTTTACTTCCTCGATAGTTTTGCAGCCGGTAATGTCAAGATTTTTATCATGATATGTACGAACCGACGTATCGAATCTTTCGACTTTTATACTCGTCTTGCCTTGCTCCAGTGTCATATCGACAATAAAAGCGCCGTGAAAACCCTGTTCATCAAAGCCTAATGGCTCGGGACTCCCAGGGTTGAAGGCTTTTTTCAAAGGGTAATCGTCCCTCATCCTGTGAAAATGTCCCATGGCATAGTAATCATAGCCCAATTCCTCCAATTCTTTAGAGGTAACAGGCTTATAAGCCTGATTTGTAAAGTCCATATCCAGCGTCCCATGGATCATCATTATATTAAAATGATCCTTCACGGGCGGAGGTACGATCGATAAATCGGGCTTGTCCTCTCTGAATGAAGAAAACCCCATGCCAAAAACATTAACGCATAAGTCTTCTATAATATGGGAGGGGTTGTCCGGTGACAGAATTTTGACATTTTTGGGCCATTCCCAGTTTCTGTACCAGGAATTTATAAGATAAGGGTCATGATTGCCCGGTATGATCAAAACCGGTACTTCAACTTGCGATATAACCATATAAAGCCAATCTAAAGTGCTTTTTCCGACTGTATAGTGTTCATACAGATCTCCGCATATCAGAAGCATTTGTGCTTTTTCAGCTTTTACCCTGTCAAGAATATTGGAAAATGCCTCTCTGATATCCTTTCTTCTTGTATCTGCATATGTACCTGTGCCAATTTCCTTAAAAGGTGCGTCCAGATGAAGGTCGGCACAATGAACGAATTTTAGGGTCTTCAATAATATTCACTCCTCGTGAGGGCATTTTGTCAAAAATACAGCCTGAGCCATGGCGTAATCACGGCTGTGAGCCAGGCTTACATCAATAGAAACTGCACCCATTTCTTTAAAGATATTAAGGGCTTCACCGGTCAGGATCACTTCCGGTTTTCCGTTTTCTTTATTTTTTATCTCGATATCCTGAAAGGATATGCCTTTCGCAATTCCGGTACCCAGAGCTTTTACGACCGCTTCCTTGGCACAGAAACGAACCGCATAACTTTGAAGCGAGCCGGCTTTGCCTCTTGCTTCACAATAGGCTATTTCTGCCGGGGTAAAGATCCTGTTTTTAAAGCTGTCTCCCATCGAAAGGGCTTTTTTGAATCTATCCAGCTCAATCAAGTCTACTCCGCAATGTATATCCATCCCTTGCTCCTTTGAGTAGTATTTATAACCTCAGCCGTTTTGAACAGGCATACGTGAGCATTGATACTTCGTATTAGTAAAAGAGCACAGACTAAAGTCTGTACTCAAAAAGCTGGCGTCCCGTATAGGAATCGAACCCATATCAATGGAACCGGAATCCATCGTCTTATCCATTAGACTAACGGGACATAGTATCCAAACGATATTATACCACGATTATTTCATAATTTAAAGTGAGTATATGAGTATAGGGGACGGTCCTTTTTACTCATTTTACTAATCTAACTTATGCCCGCTGGATTATATTCCTGCTTAACCCAGTCACTTTCATTATCTGCTTTTGACTCACACCAGGCAAGGCCTTTATATCTCTTATCAGCCTATTTCTGTCAACTTTTTTCATTTGTGATATATCAGACGATGTTTTCCCTGCTAAAACTTCATTTATTAGTTTTTCAGCCTGCATATCCGTGATCTTAATAGTATCTTCAATATCAATCATATCACTGCTGCCATGTTCTTGATGAAACTCTGTAAACTGCTTTAAACTGCCTGCTATGTCCAGCCCTAAGCCTGTATCAGTTATACCTTTTGTTTGTTTTCCTGAATCTATGTATTCATGATAACTTGACCAGGTATAATCATTACAGCTCAGTGTGATCCCTGCCTTGACCGGATTCTGATGAATATACCGCAATGCAGCTAACAGGTAAGTATCCACATTTACCGGCTCACTGCGGAAACGTCCTTGAAACAAATGTCCCACCCGGTTATATTTATTGTTATACCAATAAGCATATGCGGTTCCCAACCGCTTCATTATTTGACCAATAGATTCTTTTCCTTCAGCAATAAGTAAATGCACATGATTACTCATGAGACAATAGGCATATACTTTGCATTCACTGCGTTCTTTTACAGCCTTTAGCTTTTTCAGAAAGATTATTCTGTCTTCTTTATCCTGAAAGATATCCTGTTTGTTAATACCTCTGACCATAATATGGTATACACCTGAATCGCTAATTTTACGGGGAATTCTTGGCATAGTATTACCTCAACAAAATAGTATTTTTATTCTAGTATACCATAGTATTTAACTTTGAAACCATTATATTGTAACATTACATAAAAAATCGGACGAATCAAGTTACATGGCTCGCAGCGAATTAACGATTCGTCTGTCTTCTATACTCAAAATGAGTAAAGAGAACCGTCCCCAATACTCATTCGCTCAAAATGAGTAAAGAGGACCGTCAGGCTGTGTCAATAAATAATTTCTAATTTAATAACATCAGCC
>JAAYNO010000075.1 GCA_012520855.1 Clostridiaceae bacterium
GCCCGCTTCGGGGATCCTGAAACTCAGGTGATCCTGCCTCGGTTAAAAAATGATTTATTAGATATTTTTGAAGCGGTTATAGAAGAAAAACTGGATATAATAAAATTATCATGGAAGCAAAATACCGCTGTTTGCGTTGTAATGGCATCGGGCGGTTATCCGGGAGGCTATGCCAAAGGATATGAAATCAAAGGCCTTGATTCATCAGAAAAGGATATTATAGTATTTCATGCCGGAACAAAAAAGGAGAATAACAAATACTATACAAATGGAGGACGGGTTCTGGGAATCACAGCCAGCGCTGACAATATGGAAAATGCACGGGAAAAAGTTTATAAGGCGATTTCCGGAATAAGCTTCAAGGATGCTCATTACCGAAAAGATATTGGTGTCAAGTAGGTATCATGGATTTTGATGGAGGGATAAGATTACTCGACCTAACCAATAATATGATTGCAGCGATCCATAATAATATTATTGGAGGTGAGTATTGATATGAAGGCAAACAGATCAATTGGATGCAATGTGACTGAATGCAGATTCCATGCAAAAAGTGAGCCGCTGTGCAGCCTGGAGAACATTCAGGTTTCCAGAAACGGTAAACCAACAGCACAGGAAGAAAGTGATACCGAGTGCGCAAGCTTTGAAAAAGAATAACGTAGCAGAGGCTGTTTCAAATTATTTGATACAGCCTCTTCTGTTATTTTAAAAGATTAGCATGCTAAGATTATTCCTTCACGTCCGCCGCCATAACATACTGCTATCAATCATAAAGCATTTTGTTGTTGGAAATCACAATATTCATTGTTTTAACCAGGAAAGACCTGCGGACGTTGCAGCTTCTGCAGGAAAGGAAAATACAATCTCTGTCCTGATGTTATATTCTTTGCAACACCTCCTGTAGATGGCGTGTATTCCGCTACTGTCATATTTACCCTATGGCAATAGATGCAGTCGCATCCGGTAAGGTAAAACTCAAGGGGATCGTAACGGACGTATTTGAATTTGATGATATACAAAAAGCAATGGATTACAGCATAAAAAATAAAGCTGATATAGTAAAAGCTGTTATCAAAATATAAAAAGGCAAAGATGATTTTTTCATTAATATTTGTATTTTATTTATGTTCTTTCTACTTAAGCAGGATGTTTAAAAAAGAACTGAATATCAATTTTGTGGATTATCTTAACGAACTGCGCATCAAAAAGGCCAAAGAGCTGCTGATGGATGTTAAGTATAAAACTTATGAAGTTGCCGAGGCAGTGGGGATCTCTGATGCTCACTATTTTTCGAGGCTCTTTAAAAAATATGTGGGAATGACTCCAACAGAATACAAGGATGGACAAAAATCCGGATAAATTCGCTTGACTAATTGTTTTCATATGATCATTGCTTATAAATTAAAATACACCTTTGAAACAGGTGTATTTTTTTGTTGTAAAATTTTGCACGCGCGTTCACAAAAGTCGGCAATGTTTAAAACTATAGTACAATTCAATCCATTTAAATGATATTTCAAAAATTTTAACATTAATATGAAGAGATATGCCAGAGAGAATTGAAAAGAGGTGTATTTATATGAAACACAGTTTTAAAAGTCAATTACCCTTCTTCCTGATGCTGCTTCCAGGTGTGTTCGTGTTGGCAGTCAATAATTACATACCCATGTTTGGAGTAATTATGGCTTTCCAAAAATATCGCTTTAACGAAAACTTCTTCAAAAGTCTTTTTACCAGTGAATTTGTGGGATTGACAAATTTCGGATTCTTTTTCAAATCACCCAATGCCTACATAGTAACGCGTAATACCATACTGTACAACCTTGTTTTTATTGCTTTGGACATTATTATACCCGTTATGCTTGCCATTGGACTTAATGAACTCAGAGGAAAAGTCATGAAGAAGTTTTATCAAAGTACGCTGTTTTTACCGTATTTCTTAAGCTGGATCGTGGTAAGCTATCTGGCCTATTCCTTTTTCAGCTTTGAAAGCGGATTTATAAACAGAGGTCTTCTAAGGCCATTAGGTTTAGAATCGATCAATTGGTATTTTGAACCGAAATATTGGCCGGCTATACTTATCTTCTTCCACCTATGGAAGTATGTGGGGTATAACATTGTGGTGTATCTTGCGGCCATTGTGGGAATAGACCCCGAATATTATGAAGCTGCGACTCTTGACGGAGCAACAAAGTGGCAGGGTATAAGACATATCACAATTCCTCTTTTGAAACCGCTTATGGTGATCCTTGGTCTTCTTGCAGTAGGGCGAATATTCAATGCGGATTTCGGGCTTTTTTACAATGTGCCGAAAAACATGGGGACCTTGTATTCTGTAACTGATGTTATTGATACATATGTTTTCAGAGCCCTCCGAAATCTCAACAACGTGGGCATGTCTTCAGCTGCCGGCCTTTATCAGGCAGTTCTGGGCTGCATAACCGTATTTACCGCAAATCTGATAGTCAGAAGAATAGATTCAGACAAAGCGCTGTTTTAAGGGAAGGAGGGCATAAAACATGTATAAAAAAAGTATGATAAACCAGATATCCGTGACATCTGATATATTCTTAAATTTACTTTATGTAATATTATCCGCTATTTGCATTGTCCCTATATTACTGGTATTAGTCATCTCTTTTACAGATGAACATGAGATCATAATGAACGGCTACAGCTTTTTACCTGAGAGATTCAGTACCGAGGCTTATAAATTTGTTCTGAGTGCAGGCGAGGGAATACTTAATGCTTATGGAGTTTCAATATTTACAGCGGTTGTGGGAACGGTTTTAAGTGTTTCTGTCATAACATTGTATGCCTATCCATTGTCCAGAAGTAATTTTAAATACAAGAAATTATTTTCATTTCTTGCCTTTTTCACTATGATTTTCGGAGGCGGCCTCGTTCCGTGGTATATGGTCTACTCTCAGCTTTTCAGAATACGCAATACCATATGGATATTAATATTCCCTTACCTTATGAATGCATGGTTTGTCATGATAATGCGAACATTTATCAAGACTTCGGTGCCCGAGTCTCTGATCGAATCTGCAAAAATCGATGGAGCAAGTGAATTTCGCACATTCTTTTCCATAGTCCTGCCGCTTTTAAAGCCGGGGATTGCTACCATAGGTCTTTTAAGCTGTCTGGGCTACTGGAACGACTGGTATTTGCCATTGGTTTTTCTTACAGAAAGAAAACTCTACAACATCCAGTATCTTATGTATCAAACCTTATCAAACATACAGTTTTTAACCAGCGGCAGCGCAAATTTCAGTGAGCTTGGAATGGTGCTTGCAGATTTGCCGGGTGAAAGTGCCCGTATGGCTGTCGCAGTTGTTTCGATCGGACCGATTATATTTGCTTATGGCTTTTTCCAGAAATATTTCATCAAGGGACTTACCATAGGTGCTATCAAAGGATGATCCCGGCAAAGTCCGGATCAAATATAAATAGTAGGAGGAAAATCATCATGAAAACAAAAATGACTATGGTAGCCAGAATCCTCGTTTCAGTTCTTTGCCTGGCCTTATTGCTTACAGGCTGCGGAAAGACTGTTACACCATCTGCCAGTGATTCAGCGACACCAAAAGCTTCCGACTCTGCCACACCACAGGAAAGCTCTGAAAACAAACCTCTGGAAAACGTTAAAATTACATTTTATTGCGTAGGAGACAGCCAGGATATGACGCATATTGAAGAAGCGGTCAACGAGTACTTGAAAGACACTCTCAATATTACTCTTGAGTATGAATGCTTCGGATGGGGTGATACATATACCCCGAAAATCAACCCGATGCTTGCCGCAGGTGAACCGATCGATATCGTATTTACTTCCAACTGGGCAGCAAACTACAGAGTAAACGCCGTTAACGGTTATTTCAGAGAACTGAATGATTTTCTTGCCAAGTACCCTGCGATCGAGTCGGTAACAGGCAAAGATTTTCTTAACGCAACCCAGATAAACGGTAAAAATTATGCTCTGCCCTGCAATAAGGAACAGGCTCATAACTGGGGATTCTTGCTTAAGAAAGATTTGGTCCAGGAGTTCGGCATCGACCTTAAGAGCATAAAATCTCTTGAGGATCTGGAGCCTTATTTTGACAAGGTACTGGCTGAAAAACCGGGTATAACTCCGCTTCTGGCAGTACAGATGGATTCACCATGGCACCTGCTTGACTGGAATACCTTCAGCGATGACGATGTTCCTGGTGCACTTTACAATGACAACCGCGATACAAAGGTTATCAACCAATTCCTTGCTCCCGAATCGATAGCACAGTATAAGCAAATGCGCGATTACTTCAAAAAGAAGTACATCCATCCCGATGCTGCAACCCAGGATAACTTCAGTGCAGAAATGAGTACAGGCAAATACTTTGCATTCGTAGCTCCTATGAAACCCGGCAAAGCAGTTGAAATGTCCGCTCAAACAGGAATAGAATGGGAAGAAGTGTTTATTACTCCTATAGTAATGTCAAACCGTGAGGCTGACGGCGCAATGTTAGCTATTCCTATAGGTTCAAAGAATCCGGAACGGGCATTCCAGTTCATTGAATTGCTCTACACCGATGCTAAGCTAAAGAACCTGATGAACTACGGCGTAGAAAACCGCGACTATAAATTCATAGGTGAAAACAGAATTGAGATCATCCCCAATAGCGGTTATGCTTCAAGCGGCGGCTGGAGATTCGGCGATAATTTCAAAGACTATTTAATGGCAGGGGAAGCCGAAAACAAGGCAGAACTTTGGAGAGAATACAACAAAGCAGGGTTGCCGTTGATAAATCTGGGCTTTGTATTTGACGCTACCAATGTTGCTAACGAAGTTGCAGCCTGCAAGGACGTTGTTCAGACATATTACAAGCAGCTTTTCACAGGTTCTGTTGATCCTGACCCTGTTGTCAAGGAGATGGAGGCTGCATTCAAAACAGCCGGAGCTGATTTAGTCATTGCCGAAATGCAAAAACAGTTCGATGAGTGGCTCATAACCAATAAGAAATAAGTAAGAAGTGTTTCATTTTAAATAAACACCAAATGAAATCAGTTCAGATTGATCCCCCGCAATATTTTGCGGGGGAATTTTTAAAATCTCAAAGAGCTTTTTCTCATTTTTTGCGATAAAATAAAAAGTGACTACAATTAAAACAATGCTATAAAAGGAATAAAGATATGGTTGTAACACATGGGGATATTTCCAAAGCTGCGGATTTAATGGGGCTTTCAGGCGGGATCGTATGCCTGCATTCTTCATTGAAATCATTTGGTATGGTTGAAGAGGGAGCACGCTCAATAATGAATGGTCTGTTAAACAAGGATATTACAGTAGTTGTACCTACATTTTATAATGGCGCTGTGGTGGCTCCTCCGCCGGGAAAGCAAATTTTACGGAATGGGACCGATTATTCATTATTGCCTGAAGCAGGAGAGGTTGCTCCATATAAACCGGTTCCCTGTATGATAGAAAAAAGTATGGGGGTAATACCTGCTTTCGTGCTGAAAATGAAAGAATGTGTAAGAGGAGATCACCCTGTAAACTCTTTTTCAGCTATAGGACCAAAAGCACAGGATATCATTGAATGCCAAAAACCCCTTGATGTTTATGCACCATTTCGCAAACTATACGATAAAGATGATGCTTTTATAGTATTGGCAGGAGTTGATTTGACAAAGACAACGGCCATACACTTTGCTGAACAGCTTGCAGGAAGAAGGCTGTTTCGTGCATGGGCCAGGATTTCTGATGGTGATATTCAGGAAACAGAGGTGGGAAGCTGCTCTGATGGCTTTAATAGGCTTAGGGAGTTTACAGACCCCATTGAGAAATCTATATGTGTGGGAGAAAGCCTTTGGAGGGTTTTCCCATTCAGAGAGTTTATTGATACGGTTACTCAGGCAATAAAAGATAACCAGAGTATCACCCACTGCGGAGATATGAATTGTCTGCGCTGCAACGATGCGGTCAAAGGCGGCCCGGTTTTCTGATAAAGGTTTTTCAGCTTTAGCGGCTGTAGCCTGATAGCAGATTTTAGTTCAAAATATAAAAATAACACTTATGGCCATCACTGCCATGCCGAGCATTAATCCTAATATAGAAAGGTTATGTTCACCGTACTCTCTGGCAGTGGGCATAAGTTCATCTACCGAAATGTAAACCATAATTCCTGCAACCGCACCAAAGATAATTCCGAACAGATTGTCTGAGATAAACTGTCCCAATACCAGAAAGGCTATAATGGCTCCCAGCGGCTCAGACAAACCGGAAAACAGTGAATAGATAAAAGCTTTCTTTTTGCTTCCTGTTGCAAAATAAACGGGTATAGAAATAGCAACTCCCTCGGGTATATTGTGGATAGCTATTGCCAATGCTACTGAAAAGCCTAGCATGGGACTTTTCATCGCCGAAGCATAGGAGGCAATTCCCTCCGGAAAATTGTGTATAGTGACAGCCAGGGCTGTAAAAATCCCTGTTCTCAATAATCTGTTTTTTTCTATGCCAGTTTTCTGCCTGTTGTTTTCAATACAGGATATATCCATCTTTTTCATATGATGCGGGTGGTTTGGCTCGGGGATAAACTCATTGATAAATGCCATTAAGGTTATTCCGAAGAAAAAGGAAAGAACTGTCATCATCTTGCCGCCGGTCGAACCGTGAACATGGCACAGGTTCATCAGAGCTTCCTGATAGAGCTCAATGAATGAAACATATATCATGATCCCGGCTGAAAAGCCAAGCATAACTGATAAGATTACAGTGCTGGTCTTTTTAAAAAATACAACCATCAAACCGCCTATACCGGTCGAAAGACCGGCAAGCATAGCCAGACCGACTGCGAAAAGTATCGTATTTCCACTCATTAATGCAACCTGTACCTTCGTGGTGTGTGCTGTTTCACAAGTCGCGATCCATGCTCTCACCAAAAGGACCAAAAGGAAGTCCTGGCATATATGTATGTTGTTATTTTGCATAGCATGTGGACAAAATAACAAAAATCAGGGCAAACCAGAGAAACGGTTCGAAATTACTGAAAAAGTCGTTCCTTAGATGTCATTCTGAGCGTAGCGAGGAATCTTATTAGCTGATAATGCGGGTTTTAAGATTCTTCATTCCGCTTCGCTCCATTCAGAATGACAAAACCCAGAGTTTTTCAGCAGTTTCAAACGGTTCTTCTGACTCAAAAGGGTCACTACAAGAACCGTCCCTCTGGTTTACTGAATTCGGTGGTGATTGTGTGAGAAAAAGTGCTATGGTATAATAGACAAAAAATCAAGGATTTTATGTCTATGGATGATCTCTGCCTTCTATGATAACTATTTAATTTTACTTATATTGAGGTTTTTATATGGGGAATGAAAGAAAGAAAAGAATACGTAATTTTTGCATCATAGCTCATATTGATCATGGAAAATCTACTTTAGCTGATAGATTGCTTGAGAAAACCGGCATGCTGACAGCAAGGGAAATGGACGAGCAGGTTCTTGACAATATGGATATTGAAAGGGAAAGAGGAATCACCATCAAGGCGCAGGCAGTCAGAATGGTATACAAGGCAACTGATGGTGAGGAGTATATCCTTAACCTTATCGATACGCCAGGTCATGTGGACTTCAATTACGAGGTTTCAAGAAGCATAGCTGCCTGTGAAGGTGCTATTTTGGTTGTTGACGCATCGCAGGGCATCGAAGCTCAGACATTGGCTAACGTTTATCTTGCGCTTGAACATAACCTTGAGATAATGCCGGTTATAAACAAGATTGATTTGCCTGGTGCAAGACCTGATGAAATCATTCAGGAGATTGAAGATGTTATTGGGATCGAGGCTCAGGATGCCCCTCGGATATCTGCTAAAAATGGAATAAATATTGACAGTGTTCTGGAAAAAGTTATTGAAGTCATACCACCGCCGACAGGTGATGAAGATTCACCGTTGAGAGCCCTTATTTTTGACTCTTATTATGATACTTATAAAGGTGTTGTGGCATATATCCGTATTATGGAAGGCAAGGTCAGTCTGGGCGATACCATTCGTATGATGCATACAAAAAAAGAATTTATTGTTACCGAGATTGGTTATTTAAGGCCGGGCGGGCTTATCCCGAGCGATACTCTCCTTGCCGGAGAAGTAGGATTCTTATGCGGAAGCATCAAAAATGTAAAGGATTGTCGTGTTGGCGATACTGTCACATTAGCGGAAAACCCGGCTTCCGAACCTCTTCCGGGATATAAAAAGGCTGTTCCGATGGTATTCTGCGGAATATATCCCGTCGATGGGTCAAAATACGGAGATTTGAGAGATTCTCTTGAGAAGCTTCAGTTAAATGACGCATCATTGATCTTTGAACCCGAAACATCAAAGGCGCTGGGCTTTGGTTTTCGATGCGGCTTTTTAGGCTTGCTGCATATGGAGATAATTCAGGAGCGGCTTGAGCGCGAATATAATCTGGATTTGATAACGACCGCTCCAAGCGTAATTTATAAAATCACCAAGACCAACGGTGAAGTGATCGAGCTTGATAACCCGACCAATATGCCCGATACAACAGAAATAGAGACTATGGAGGAGCCTGTGGTCAATGCATCTATAATGACACCAGCCGAATATGTGGGTAACATTATGGAGCTTTGTCAGGAAAGAAGAGGTAATTATTTGGGCATGGAGTATATGGAGGCAACAAGAGTTATTCTGAAGTATGAGATGCCCCTGAATGAAATAATATATGATTTTTTTGATGCATTGAAATCAAGGACAAAGGGTTATGCCTCATTGGACTATGAGCTTAAAGGATATAAGGAATCCAGTTTAGTCAAGCTTGATATAAGGATGAATAATGAAATAGTGGATGCTCTGTCCTTTATAGTCCATGCCGATAAAGCATATACCAGAGGGCGTCGTATGGCGGAGAAGCTAAAGGAATCCATTCCAAGACAGATGTTTGAGATTCCCATCCAGGCTTGTATAGGCAATAAGATCATTGCAAGGGAAACAGTGAAAGCCTTCAGAAAGGACGTATTAGCCAAGTGCTATGGCGGAGATATCACAAGAAAGAAGAAGCTGCTTGAAAAGCAGAAAGAGGGCAAGAAGCGCATGCGCCAGGTTGGAAATGTCGAAGTGCCGCAGGAAGCGTTCATGAGCGTCCTCAAATTAGATACTTAAAATGAGATAACACAGAGGAACCGTCCCCCTGTGTTCAAGAGGTTGGATGTGAGAAGTAAGAATCAAATCGGTTTATATATCCATATACCTTTCTGCAAGCAAAAATGCTATTATTGTGATTTTCCATCTTATCCATACATGGAAGAATACTGGGGAGCATATACAGAGGCATTAGTTTCTGAGCTTGTTTTAAAGGCGGAAGAATACAATGGTCCTGATATCGGGACCATCTTTATCGGAGGAGGAACACCATCTCTGATACCATCGGAATACATTTCAAGGATTTTGGAAACTGTCTATAAGCACTACAAGGTTTCCCGGGACTGTGAGGCTACTATTGAATCCAATCCCGGCACATTGACTGATGAGAAGCTCAAACAATATAAAGAATCCGGTATAAACCGGTTGAGTATCGGCCTTCAGGCATGTCAGGATGATATTTTGGAAAAACTAGGCAGGATTCATACTTTTAAAGATTTTACATTTACTTTAAACCTGGCACAAAAGCATGGATTTGTTGATATAAATGCCGATATAATATTTGGTATCCCTAATCAGACCTTAGCCCAATGGAAAGATACTGTTTCAAAGGTAATCACCTTTGAACTTACTCATATATCATGCTACAGCATGAAAATTGAAGAAGATACAGTGTTCGGAAGATTAAAAAGTGCCGGACAGCTTGAAGAGATTGAGGACGAGCTCGACAGAGATATGTATCATTATGCTGCGGATGCTTTTTATAAAGCAGGTTTTTACCAATATGAAATATCGAATTTTTCGAAACCACACTTCAGGTGCCGACATAATATGAATTATTGGGAGAGAGGAGAATACATAGGAACCGGAGCAGGTGCCCACTCTTTTATACGAAACAGAAGGTTTGCCAACACGGCAGATGTTCCGGAATATATCAAAGGCATAAGAGAAAAGAAACCTGTACTGTCTGAGGACAACTGCCTTTCCGTGGATGATGGCATAAAAGAAAGCATGATCCTTGGACTTCGGCTGAAAGAAGGTATTGATTTAGCAAAGCTTTCAAGAGAGTTGGGAGTGGATCTGGAAAACAAATATCATAAAAAACTAAATAAGCTTTTGTCCCAAAATCTTGTTGAACGTGAAGGCTCTGTGTTAAGATTAACAAGTAAAGGAATGGATTTAGCCAATATGGTCTGGATTGAGTTTATTTGATAAAAGTCTTTTGTATGAACGGGGGAGGAATCAGGATGGATATAAAGGATAATAATGATATAGCGCTTGCGGTACCAGGTCTTTCGGATATAAGCAATAGTTATATGGAGGACTTTTTAAGCGAGATCAGAGAAATTCTGGAAGATATCGAGCTTGAGCTTGTGAATCTTGAGATGGATCCCGGTAACAAGGAAAGCATAAATTCGATCTATTGCAGTTTTCATACCATAAGTGGTTTGGCCGGGCTTCTCAATGATGCAACAAGTACGAAAATAGCAGTTGCAACAGAAGAACTTCTTGAAACTGTAAAAAAATACTGTCCGGTCATCTCTAAAATCATAATAAACGTTATTTTGGATTCTATAAGCTTTATAAAAAAGATCAGCAGCAATCCTCAGATTATCGATGATCACAAAATCTCGGGTGAGATCGAAAGACATATAAAGAGTCTCGAGACGTTCAGAGATGAAATTTTGCTGGAAGTTCGACAGACTTTGGAAAGACAATCCCGAATAGGCGAAATATTAGTGCGTGAAGGAGCAATGGCCCAATCCGAGGTTGAGGATATACTAAAGAAGCAGTCAAATACCAAAATGAAATTCGGTGAAATCGTACTCAGAGAAAAAAAGGTCAATGCTTCAGATATCATTAGAGCAATACGCATGCAGAAAATACGCAACACAGGAACATCTGATCAATACGTTAAAATACCTCTGGAAAGACTGGATCAGATAATAGGGATCATCCAAAATGTCAGTTCTATTTATGACTCGGTCAAAAACGAAGCAGTATTGCGGTTTGGCAGCAATGATGCTTTGACTATAGAATCCACTAAAGCCTATCATCTTATAACAGATATCCGTAATATCCTGAAAGAGCTTAGAATGGTAACATTGCAGCAGGCATTCCAGAAATTGACCAGATCAGTTTGCTCAATCATTGAAGAGGACCATATGGAGGTCATGTTCTCCACCATGGGAGAGAATATTGAAGTCGATAAAGAAATTGCTGACAGGATAGCTCTTCCTTTAGGAGACATGGTAAGGCTGCTTTTGGAGAAGGCTTATTCAGGCATCGCCAATAACACGAACAAAAGCACAAGAGAAAAGCAGATCGGCAGTATTGAGGTCGTGGCATATGAAGAGGCGAATACTGTACATATTGATATAACCGGAGACGCAGTCGTGGATTTGGAAGACATAAAAACAGACAGCAGGTACATAGATAATCTGCAGAAGCTTACAGCACTCAGATGCCACACCGATATAGATGATATTGAAGGAGAAGGTGTGAGAATATCGATCACTATGCAAAGATAGATCATTATACAGGGTGAAGAACTGAATCAGAACATAAAATATGTTTCTCAGGCTGGATAATATGTTCTTAAGAATCTTTAATTGAGCTTTGATTAAAACTTTGATTTTATCCTTTATTAAGAATCGGGTTTCGATAGAGCTCTTTTTTACTGTATCGCAGCATTTTGGGATTGTGTGAATAAACCTGTGGAGCTCTTGACAAAGATAAACTACAGTGCTATTTTTATATTAGCACTCAATGAGGTAGAGTGCTAACAATAAACAGGAGGTGAAGGTCATGGTCTGGGAAAACGAGCTGAATGAAAGAAAACGAACCATTTTAAAATCGATTATAGACAACTATATTGAATCTGCTCAACCGGTCGGCTCGAGAACAATAGCCAGAAAACATGAGCTTGGCCTCGGTTCGGCAACGATACGCAACGAGATGGCCGATTTGGAGGAATTGGGATATATTACACAGCCCCATACATCAGCCGGACGGATTCCTTCAGATAAAGGTTACCGCTTTTATGTAGATAATCTTATGCAGGTACAAAGCCTGGCTCAAGATGAAATGATCAGAATCAGAAAGGCTATGGATGAGCGGATCGAGGAAATAAACAGATTATTCCGAAAGGCAAGCATTATTATTTCAAACATCACCGGATATACATCTGTTGTTGTATCCCCTCAACTGTCAAGAACGAGAATCAAGTCGATACAACTGCTTAAGATTGACGAGAAGAGTATACTGGTAGTTGTCGTAGCGGGGGGCGGAATAGTTAAAAATAAATTGATTAGCCATAACCAGGTAGTAGAGGACGCTCATTTGGCCAAGCTGAATCAAGCCGCCAATTTATTTTTGGCAGATAAATCGATAGGCCAGCTGACAATGCCTGTGGCTGTTGATCTTCAGAGAGAAATAAACATGCCGGCCGAGGTTATCCTGGCAATACTTGAATCTGTGGATGAGTGCATAAAGAAAATAGAAACAACAGATATTTATTTGGAAGGCATAACCAATATATTAAACTATCCTGAGTTCAGCGATTTGATTAAGGCAAGAGAAATTTTGGATTTACTGAATGAAGAAGAAATAATAACTGGATTGGTTAGAAGCGTAACAAAAGATAAGCAATTTGATTTCAAGATAGGCAGTGAGAACCAGATTGACGAAATGAAAGATTTAAGCATTATAACAACCGTATACGGACGAGAAGGCAAAGACGTCGGAACGATCGGAGTTATTGGCCCGACAAGAATGGCATACAGTAAGGTTGTATCATCAATAAAATACATCAGGGAACTGCTGAATAAAGAAATTATTCGATTGTTCGGAGATGATCCATGACATAATGAAAGGAAGTAAAAAACATGAATAAAAACGATGAAACTAATGCAAAAAAGAAGATGGAATGCTCTGACGCCAGTCTGGGGAATGAAGAAGTGAAATCTGAGGAAAAAACTTCCGAAACGCATGTTGCCGATATGGATAAACCGGCTATAGAAGAAAACACCGAAGACTTGCTCAAAAAGAAGGAAGAAGAATTGAAGGACGTATTTGACCGAATGCAGCGCATCGCTGCTGAGTACGACAATTTCAGGAAACGTACACTTAAGGAAAAAGAAAGGATTTATACAGATTCCTTATGCGAAATAGTGGCAAAATTCCTTCCAGTAGCCGATAATTTGGAAAGAGCGATAAAAGCTGCTGAAAATGATGAAGGGCAAGGACTGAAAGAGGGAATTTCACTGGTCTACAAGCAATTGATGGAAGTACTCGAAAAATTGGATGTGAAACCTATCGATGCTGTCGGGACATCTTTTGATCCCGAGCTTCATGATGCCGTGATGCATGATGAGGATGATACCAAGGAAAATAATATGGTCGTTGAAGAATTTTTAAAGGGCTATATTTATAAGGACGAAATCGTAATTCGCCATTCCATAGTAAAAGTGGTAAACTGATTATTGTTGTTTTTGGAATTTCTTTGATCTTAAATATATTAACAGGAGTGTGTTTTAAATGGCAAAAGTTATAGGCATAGACCTTGGAACAACTAACTCGTGTGTCGCTGTAATGGAAGGCGGCGAACCCGTAGTTATCACTAATGCTGAAGGTAACCGTACGACGCCGTCAGTCATTGCGTTTTCAAAAACAGGAGAAAGGCTTGTCGGCCAGGTGGCAAAGCGTCAGGCTATAACAAATCCTGAGCGTACGATTACATCTATTAAAAGAGACATGGGAACAGACAGAAAAGTAAAAATCGATGAAAAGAATTATACTCCGCAAGAGATTTCGGCTATGGTCCTGCAAAAATTGAAAGCAGATGCTGAAGCCTATTTGGGAGAAACGGTTACTCAGGCTGTTATAACAGTACCGGCGTACTTCTCTGACTCACAGCGCCAGGCTACTAAAGATGCCGGTAAGATTGCAGGTCTTGAAGTATTGAGAATAATAAACGAACCTACTGCCGCAGCGCTGGCTTACGGGCTTGACAAAGAGAATGACCAGAAGATACTTGTTTTCGACCTCGGCGGCGGTACATTCGACGTCTCGCTTCTTGAAATAGGCGACGGCGTGTTTGAAGTTTTGGCCACCAACGGAAATAACAGATTAGGCGGCGATGACTTTGACCAGAGAGTTATTGACTGGCTTGCAGATGGCTTTAAGCGCGAAAGCGGAATAGATTTAAGAAACGATAAGATGGCCATGCAGCGTTTAAAAGAAGCTGCCGAGAAAGCTAAGATCGAGCTTTCGGGTGTCACGCAGACAAATATAAACCTTCCCTTTATAACTGCTGACGCAACAGGTCCAAAGCATCTGGATATGAGTTTAACAAGGGCAAAATTTGATGAACTGACTGAAGACCTTGTGGAAAAAACTATGGGACCGACCCGTCAGGCTTTATCTGATGCGGGACTTTCACCAAACGAGGTTGATAAGGTCTTGCTTGTTGGCGGTTCCACACGTATACCTGCCGTTCAGGACGCAGTAAAGAAATTCCTCGGGAAAGAGCCCTTTAAGGGAATAAATCCCGATGAATGCGTAGCTATGGGTGCTGCCATTCAGGCCGGTGTACTTTCGGGTGAAGTCAAGGATCTGCTGCTTCTTGACGTAACGCCGTTATCACTTGGAATTGAAACTCTTGGCGGGGTATTCACAAAGCTTATTGAAAGGAATACCACCATACCCACAAAGAAAAGCCAGATATTTTCTACTGCTGCCGATGGTCAGACAAGTGTTGATATAAAGGTTTACCAGGGCGAGCGTGAAATGGCTGCATATAATAAGCTGCTTGGTAATTTCCAGCTTACAGGCATTCCTCCGGCACCTCGCGGCATTCCTCAGATCGAGGTTACTTTCGATATCGATGCCAATGGTATCGTTCATGTATCTGCCAAAGACATGGGTACCGGAAATGAACAGCAGATCACGATCACAGCCAGCAGCAACTTAAGCGATGCTGATATTGATAAAGCTGTTAAGGAAGCAGAAAAGTTCGCAGCCGAGGATAAAAAGCGGAAGGAAGAAATAGAAACACGTAATCAGGCTGATTCAACGATTTATCAGGCGGAAAAAGCATTAAAAGATATGGGCGATAAAGTAAGCCCCGAAGACAAGTCAGCTATTGAGACAGAAGTAAATAAGGTCAAAGAAGCTCTGAAAGGTACTGATGTCGCGGCTATCAAGAAGGCTACCGAAGACCTGACTCAGGCATTCTACGGTATCTCTCAAAAGATGTATCAGCAGAATCCTCAGGGCGGGCCAAATCCTGACGCAGGGTTTAATCCTGGAGCAGGCTTCAATCCCGAAGACGCCGGCGGCGGATCTCAGGATAATGTTTACAATGCCGATTATAAGGTTGTAGATGAAGACGAAAATAAATAAAATAAGGTTAAGAGAATGATCCCCAAAAAAAAATATGAGGATTATCCCGAAATGGCGTTATGAAACGGTATATGTTCCTATAATGTTTATAATAGGGCATTTACCGTTTTGCGCTTGTAATAAACGTGCTAATCTGGAGGGTTTAACTTGTCGTCGAAAAGAGACTATTATGAGGTGCTTGGTGTTTCAAAGCAGGCATCCTCAGATGATATAAAAAAGGCTTACAGAAGGCTAGCAAAACAGTATCATCCTGATGTGAACCCGGGTGACAAAGAAGCTGAGGCAAAGTTTAAGGAAGTAAATGAGGCTTACAGTATATTAAGTGACGATCAAAAGCGATCCACTTACGATCGTTTTGGACATTCGGCCTTTGATGGGGCAGGCGGAGGCGGTTTCAGCGGATTTGAAGGCTTCGGTTTCGGAGGGCTGGATGATCTTTTTGAAAGCTTCATGGGAGGCGGATTTGGCCGCAGCAGCAGAAACAGAAGAAATGAACCAGTCCGCGGAAGAGATCTTCAATATGCTCTGGAAATATCCTTCGAAGAGGCGGCATTCGGTACAACAAAAGAAATACCCATCACAAGACTTCAGACATGCAAAACCTGCAGTGGTACAGGTTCTAAACCGGGAACCTCGGCAGAGAACTGCAAGCGCTGCCAGGGTACCGGCCAGATCCGATATTCACAGGCCACACCATTCGGCCAGTTTGTTAATGTGAAAACATGTGATGCCTGTCGTGGTGAGGGGAAAATAATAACTCAGCCATGTGAGAAATGCCACGGCAAGGGAAGAGTCTCTAAAAGCCAAAGAATAAGTATGAACATACCTGCCGGAATTGATGAAGGCCAGACTATCTCATTGAGAGGTGAAGGAGAGTCCGGCCTGCGAGGAGGTCCTTCAGGAGATTTGTATGTTTCGATACATATAAAGCCCCATGAAATATTCAAACGTGAAGGCTATGATGTTGTTTGCGATGTACCTATATCTTTCACACAGGCTGCACTTGGAGCCGAAATTGAAATACCGACGATCGATGGTATCATGAAATATATAATACCCGAGGGAACGCAGACATCAACTGTGTTTAAGCTAAAAGGTAAGGGAATAAAAAGACTGAGAAGCAATTCCCGCGGCGATCAATATTTTCGGGTCAATGTTGAAGTACCTGTAAAATTAACTCAAAAACAGAGGGAGCTTTTGCGCCAGTTTGCCGATATAAGCGGCGATGAAGGACTTGAGCAAAAGAAAGGTTTTTTTGATAAAGTTAAGGACTTATTTAAAGAATAGCAGAGGGCGGAATCCCCGACGCCTAAACATTAGGGGGATGTCACAAAACAGTATTGCTGACATGCTTATCAGATCTTTTTGCCGTCCTTGCCGCATCTTCTGCAGAGGCATATCAGCTCTGATATGCAAGATAAACGCTCTTTGATGTCATTCTGAGCGAAGCGAAGGATCTGATAAAGAGAATTAAGAAATAAGCATACCCGACGTCCCGCTTAGAGAATAATAACAGATTTATTGAAAGAGAGCATAACATGGAATGGATCGAAATTACTGTAACAACGACCAAAGATGCTTCGGAGGCAATTGCCGGAAAGCTTATGGATATGGGCGCAAACGGAGTTGAGTTCATTGACCGCGATGAATTCAGGCAGATGCTGGAAAACAATAAATATCTGGACTTTGCTGATAACGGGCTTATTGACAGGTATGGCCCGGACGTTGTTGTAAAAGCTTACTTTGCTAATGACCGCAGCCCGGCAAGTATTGCGCAGGAGCTTAAGCTTGTGCTTTCTGAGCTGGCAGTATACATGGATACCGGACCTGGAGAGATCCAATATGCCAATCGTGATGATTCGGAATGGAAGGATGTTTGGAAGCAGCATTTCAAGCCGTTTAAGTTTACTCATAAAATAGTGATCAAGCCCAGTTGGGAGGAGTATACCCGAAAGGCTGACGAAATCATAATAGAAATGGATCCGGGTATGGCATTCGGGACAGGAACCCACGAAACTACCCGAATGTGTGCTGCTTTTGGCGAAAAATATATAAGATCGGGTGACAAAGTCCTTGATTTGGGGTGCGGTACAGCAATTTTGGCAATATTGGCCGTAAAGCTGGGAGCCGAAATGGCTCTTGCTGTTGATATCGATGATGCGGCTGTTAAAGCTGCAAAGCTTAATGTTGACAAAAACGGAGAATCACAAAAAATCGAGGTAAGGTACGGCGAACTAAAGAATGTCGAAAAAGCGCCTTATGATTTGATATTTATAAATATAATCGCTGATATTATAATCTCTTTGGCCAAGAGCATAAAAGATTATGTGAAAAGTGGAACAAAAGTTATTCTCTCGGGAATTATCAAAGAACGTAAAGCTGAAGTTATAAAAGCATATAGTGAGGAAGGCTTTATAATGGCCGATGAA
>JAAYNO010000076.1 GCA_012520855.1 Clostridiaceae bacterium
AATCTACAGGGCCTTTTTCTCGATGGATGCGGTGCTTTTGTTGCGTAAAAGTGAAGGCAATTGTAGGTTTAACTGCCGGCAACGGAGAGGAACAGATTGAAAAATTAATTTGAGCAAAGCCTCGGAAGAGGTATGTATGAACATAACGAATATGAAACGAAAGTTATTCTTATTTATATTTTTTACATTGCTTCTGAATGGGGTACCTGCACTGATCCGATCTAATGGTGCCTCTGCTCAGAACTTTGCGCTTAAGACCAACTTGCTCTACGATGCTACTGCGACAATCAATGCCGGCATAGAGTTTAAAATTGCGCCTAAGTGGACGATGGACATTTCAAGCAACTTCAATGCCTGGATGACCCCAAATGATTCCGATCCTGACACAATCGACCCAAAATGGAAACACTGGACGATACAGCCTGAGGCCAGATATTACTTCTGCAATCCCCTCAGTCGCCACTTTATTGGTATCCACGCTCATACAGGTAATTTCAATGTCGGTGGTTTGAATATTCCTCTGAACCTTTTAGGAACGGACTTCAGACAGCTTAAGGAAATGCGCTACCAGGGATGGTTTGTAGGCGGAGGAGTCAGCTATGGCTATGTGATTGCTATAAGTACCCACTGGAACATTGAGTTTGTTCTCGGTTTGGGCTACTCTTATACGGATTATGATGTTTTCCTTTGTCCTGCATGTGGTAAGCAGGTCGGTAGTGGTACTCATCACTATGTCGGTCTTACCAAGGCTGCCATTTCACTTGCGTACCTATTTTAAAGATGACTACTATGAGAAAATATATTGCAATACTCGCATCTCTGCTGGCATTGATATTCAGTGCCAATGCGCAGACGATTATGAATGGTTCTCTGGCTATCGACAGGATAGAGATCAACTGCAGCGGTGAACATATCATAATCGACATGAAGATCAATCTCAGTAAATTACAATTAAAGAGCAGCCAGGCAGTACTTATCACACCGGTTTTGGTTAATAATGACCGGCGGCTGGAGCTTTCTTCTATCGGTATCTACGGTCGCGATAGTTATATCAACTACAAGCGCTCTATTGGAGAGATTATGCTCGGAGGCCCGGATGAGATCAAATTCCGCAAATCCGAAAAGCCTGATGTGCTCAACTATCAGAAGGTGCTTCCTTACCAGAGTTGGATGAATGGGGCGATGATGATTATTGAAAAGAAGGTGCACGGCTGCTGCGATCGCATTGATGATCGCGCAGAAGCGCTGGTAGGTGGTTATGAGGAGTTTATCTATCAGCCCGAGTTCATTTATGCAATACCGGTGGGTAAAGCCAGTGCTAAAGTACACTCACTGGAGGGTACTGCAATGATTGACTTTCCGGTCGGCAAGACAACTATTATTCCCGACTACAGATCCAATAGAGCCGAGATAGATAAGATTGTCGGGACTATCAAATCGGTGGCTGATGACAAAGATGCAATCATAAGTAACATTACCATTACCGGTTATGCATCTCCCGACGGTCCTTATGGGATCAACGACCGTCTTGCGCGCGAGCGTACCACTGCTTTAAAGAATTATGTGTCGGATTTACTTGGAACTACCGGTCAGTTCATTTCCACCAGCCATGTGGCTGAGGATTGGGAGGGGTTTAGGGCAAAAATAGCTGACTCACATATGACCAACCGCGATGCAATTCTGGCTATTATCGACAGTCAAGATGAACCTGACCGGCGAGAGCGTAAGATCAGACAGGCTTATCCCAAGGAGTTTGCCACTTTCAAGGAGACTATTTTCCCTGCTTTACGTCGCACCGACTATAAGGTCGAATATGAGATTCGCACCTATACTGATGTGGAAGAGATCAAGGCCCTTGTGCGCACTGCTCCTCAAAAGCTATCCCTTCAGGAGTTTTATTTGGCTGCCAGCGAGATGCAGCTGGGAGGAGATGAATTTGACTATATCTTCGAGACGGCAGTAAAGATGTTCCCCGACGATGAAATAGCTAACATAAATGCAGCCAACGCTTCTATGAGCAAAGCCAATCTCAAGGATGCAGCCTCTTATCTGGCAAAAGCCGGCAATAGTGCTGAGGCTGATTATGCCAGAGGAGTGCTTGCTGCGCTCAATAAAGAGTTTGCTGCAGCCATTGTTCATTTACAAAAGGCTTCTGATGCCGGTCTTGTCAAAGCAGCTGAGGTGGCTGCAGAGATTGAAAAGGTAGGCCAGAATGTATTTAAGCTTCCTTAACAAATTTGGAATCATATTCATTTTATAAATCATTATTAACAATTTAATTCTAAAGTTATGAAATTTAAAGCTTTTTTATTGAGTGCCATTGCACTCGTGTTGTTTGTAGGCTGCGAGAGAAACATCGAGCCTGAATTCAACAGTGCAGAGTCCTTTTTGGCCGTTCAAATTGTCTCTCCTTCCGATGCTGCGACAAAAGGTACGCAAGGCGGTTTTACCAGCGGTACCGCGGATGAGGCTAAGATCAACAATGCCTACTTCTATTTCTATGATGCTGCAGGAAATTTTGTAGTGAAAGGCGAAACCCTCGGCGCACTCACCACAACTAACGTTGATAATAACGTTGAACGCCGAATCAATGCCACTATTGTGCTTAGGAATGTTTCCGTATTGCCTGATCAGATGCTCATAGTGCTCAACCTTCCTGCCGCTGATGATAGTAAGTTTGACAACAAAAGTTTGACACAAGCACAGGCAGCAATTACCAACCTCTATCGGAATGCCACTGATAGTTATATCATGACCACTTCCACCTACCTCAAGAAGGATGAGACCCCCAAAATTGTTTGCACAACCCGCGATATTGGGACTTATCTCGAAACTACTGAGGCGGCAGCATTAGCCAACCCTGTAACAGCATATGTTGAGCGTCTTGCCGTAAAAGGTAATTTAACGATTAAGGATGCGGCTACTACAGCAGGTATGCCTAATGTAACCCCTGACTCTTTCACCACAGTACAAGCACCATTTCAGGGTAGCGAACAAAATGTTACTATCCGGCTCAATGGCTGGAAATTCAGCAATCTCAACAAACAGAGTTATTATATCAAGAAGATTGACGATACCTGGGATTTTACTTGGAATTGGAGTGATTACACAGGAGGAACCACATGGGGAGGAAAATATCGTACATTCTGGGCACAGGATGCCAACTATACAGATGGAGTTTATCCTACCAGTTATAGTAATTTCATATCAGTTCATGGTGGTAATGCCGATGCTATATCATTGACTTATTTGTCTTACAATGACGTAGCAGCAGCCGCTTGGCTTGGTGCGGATTATTGCCATGAGAATACCATTGCCGGCGATCTTCTCACCGATAGCAAATATAAGCCTGCAGCTACAAATATTTTGTTAGCTGCGCAAGT